>JBLRWT010000492.1:0-2357 GCA_047921095.1 Wenzhouxiangella sp.
CCCGACTTCCTGTCAGCCGTGCAGATGACCGGCCCGCTCGATGTCTGGGACCGGGCCGCAGCGGCAATGACGACCACATTCGAGGTCGATTTTCCCGCAGTTGCGAATTGGCCATTTCGCATGTCTCGGGCGGACATATTTTCGCCGCAGAAGCCTGAGTTGCCAATTCTTGCAGTAATGGGCCTGCAAAGCGAAGCCGTAATGCCGGGGTTCAGGGAGGTTCAGGAATTCCTGATGACCTGGCTCCCCCAGGCAGAAAGATGCGGAATTCCTTTTGCGACCCATGGTCTTCAAAGTATGAATCCCAAAGCAATCGGCGAGGCCGCCCTGACGTTTTTCCACAAGCATCCGATATGACCGGTCTGTCATTTCACGTCATCAAAACAGTGAACCAAATTGAATGCACTTTATGGCGATCCAGTTTTCCGGAATTGGGCAGACCTTAGCCGACATGCCCCAAGTGCCCTTCCGTTTGTCGGTAAAATCGGCTGATTTTGCTCCTTGAGTAAGCATTTTTGGCCCTGCGCTGTGGCTGCGGTCGCGCAAACACCCGAAGCTGTGCGGATTGGGCCATGAACTCCCATCATCTTTCCCCGGCAGCGACCTTTTTCAGCGCGGCGGACGGACCTGTCCTGCCGTTTTCGTTCTGTTTAGCCCGGTTCGCGGTCACGTGCGCAGCGGTGACGCTCGCCATCGGTGTATAGCGGCGAGAATAGCCCGCACCATCGGGCCGGTGACGGCCACCTCTGCCAGTTGGAAGGTAATGGCGCGGGCGTGACGGACGACGCGGGCACCGATCTTGATCAGTTTGAGTTGCAGGCTGGTCAGCGACCATTGGGCCATTTCCTCCGGCAGTTCGATACAGCGCAGGAAGGTGGCCAGGTTGTAGGCCAGCGCATGCAGTTGCAGGCGCACCTCATTGTCGCGGAACTTCCGGCATGACAGCCGCGTCCAGTGGAAGGCGTATTTGCCTTCCTTGATGTGCTGCTCGGCGGTGCTACGCTGATTATAGAACCGCACCACCCAATCCGGCTCCATGGGCAGGTTGGTGACGATGAAGCCGATCTTTGGAAACAGCTCGCCCGGGTGCCATTCGATCTTGGCGATAACACGACGCGGCTTATCCCAGGATGCGGCCTGATACTGGAAGTCCTCGAGGAACCGCTTGACCTTGGTCAGCGACGGCCGCCCCACGGGCCGCGTCAGCCGATGCGCGATCTTTTCCTTGAGCACCGTGTTCGCGGGCAGCCGGATGGCATAGGAATAACCTGCCTCTTCAAGTCTTTCGTAGATCGCCGGGATCGCGTAGGCGGCATCCGCCCGGAAGAAGCGGCCCCCAGTGTCGCGGTCGGCGTAGCGGGCGATGACAGGATCAAGGACGTCCCGCCAGCCGTCGGCGCTGTGGACGTTACCGTTGCGCAGGGCACAGCGTTCCAGCATGCCTAACTGGTTGAACAGGAAGTTCGGGTGGTAGCAGGTGCAGTCGAAGTGCCCGTTCCAAGCAGCACCTTCCTGATCGCCGTGCGTCGGGCTGACCGAGCTGTCCATGTCCAGCACGATATACTTCAGCCCGTTGCGGTCATGAAACCGGTCGATCCACTGCCCGTTCAGATCGGCCAGCGCCTCCCGGTTCGCAGGCGAGGCCAAGGTCTCCGTCTCAAACCGCCCCATCTGGGAAGCCGAGGCCGCCTGCGCATCGACGGCGCGCCCACCCACGACCTGGCGCATGACAGGATCTTGAGCCAGCCGGTCGGCATCGTTGACATCCTCGTAACCGGCCAGCCGCCCGTAAACCGATTGCCGGAACTGCCCGTCGAGCCGGTGGGTCGTGTTCTTTCCTGTCCGGCTGTCACACAGCGCAACTGACGCCAGATCGGATAGCCCGAGCGCGTCGTCAAGCTCGCGCATCACAAGGAGACCGCCGTCCGAACTGATCTGCGCGCCCCGGAACTCCAGCCGCACGCGGCGGTCAAAACCAAGCCGCCCATCACCCGTTTCGAATGCACCCTCTGGGTGTTCCATCATCCGCCACCTTCAGCTCGATTAACATGCTGAAATATATCACGCAACTGGCAATCTGAGGTGCGAAAACGTCAAGTTACTTGGGAAATGTGGGCTGAAGGCGTCGGAGTGGTTTGGAAGCGGCATCGAGGCGCTGCAGTTCCTTGCCCACCGGCAAGACGATGCAGAGTACGTTTCGGCAGTCAACTGGTTGGCAGGACAGGTCAAGCTCATTAGTGCGATCCGGAAAGTAACTTGGCGCGAAGGCTTTCGGGGGAAGATCCCGACAATGCCACAGACCAAGGACACCGGCCTTATCTATGCCTTTCACCTTGTCGTTCTGCACGAAGTTCTGA
>JBLRWT010000493.1:0-2350 GCA_047921095.1 Wenzhouxiangella sp.
ATGCGCCGCGAGTTTGGCGTGGAAGCAAACGTGGGCGCGCCGCAAGTGGCCTACCGCGAGGCGATCAAGAAGGAAATCGAGCAGGAAGGCAAGCACGTCAAGCAGTCGGGCGGCAAGGGCCAGTATGGTCATGTCTGGATCAAAATGGGTCCGAACGAAACCGGCAAGGGCTTTGAGTTCGTCGATGCCATCAAGGGCGGCACGGTGCCACGCGAATACATTCCCGCCGTCGAAAAGGGCTTGCGTGAGGCTTTGAATAACGGCGTGCTTGCGGGCTATCCCGTGGTTGACGTGAAAGTCACGCTGTTTGACGGCTCCTACCACGATGTCGACTCGTCCGAACTGGCATTCAAGCTGGCAGCGATCATGGCCTTCAAGGACGGCATGCGTAAAGCGAGCCCGATCCTGCTGGAGCCGATGATGGCGGTGGAAGTGGAAACGCCTGAAGACTACATGGGCGACGTCATGGGCGACCTGAACCGTCGTCGCGGCATCATCCAGGGCATGGACGATGTGGGCGGCGTCAAGGCGATCAAGGCGGAAGTGCCGCTCGCCGAGATGTTCGGTTATTCCACCGATCTGCGTTCGATGTCGCAAGGCCGCGCGACCTATTCGATGGAATTCAAGCACTACACCGAAGCGCCGAAAAATATCGCTGAAGCAGTGATCGCCAAGAAATAATTTTGATTTTATAGGGTACTTGAAATGGCTAAGGAAAAATTCCAGCGGACCAAACCGCACGTAAACGTTGGCACCATTGGTCACGTTGACCACGGCAAGACCACCTTGACCGCGGCGATCACCACCATTTTGTCGAAGAAATTTGGCGGTGCTGCGAAGAAATACGACGAGATTGACAGCTCGCCCGAAGAGAAGGCGCGCGGCATCACCATCAACACCGCGCACGTCGAGTACGAGACCGAGAAGCGTCACTACGCGCACGTCGACTGCCCGGGCCACGCCGACTACATCAAGAACATGATTACCGGTGCTGCGCAGATGGACGGCGCCATCCTGGTCGTGTCTTCCGCAGACGGCCCCATGCCGCAAACCCGTGAGCACATCCTGCTTGCGCGTCAGGTTGGCGTGCCGTACATCATCGTCTACATGAACAAGGCCGACATGGTCGACGACGCCGAACTGCTCGAGCTCGTCGAAATGGAAATTCGCGAACTGCTCAGCAAGTACGACTTTCCCGGCGACGACACCCCCATCATCATCGGTTCGGCCCTCAAGGCCCTCGAAGGTGACCAGAGCGACATCGGCGAGCCCAGCATCCTCAAGCTGGCGGATGCCCTCGACTCTTACATTCCCGAGCCCGAGCGCGCCGTTGATCGTCCCTTCCTGATGCCCGTCGAAGACGTCTTCTCCATCTCCGGCCGCGGCACCGTCGTCACCGGTCGGGTCGAGCGTGGCGTCGTCAAGGTTGGCGAGGAAATCGAGATCGTTGGCATCGTCCCCACCGTCAAGACCACTTGCACCGGCGTCGAGATGTTCAGGAAGTTGCTCGATCAGGGTCAGGCGGGCGACAACGTCGGCGTCCTGTTGCGCGGCACCAAGCGTGAAGAAGTCCAGCGCGGCCAGGTTCTGGCCAAGCCCGGCTCCATCAAGCCGCACACCAAGTTTTCTGCCGAGATTTACGTACTGTCCAAAGACGAAGGTGGTCGTCATACCCCCTTCTTCAATGGTTACCGTCCGCAGTTCTACTTCCGCACCACCGACGTCACTGGCAGCATTGAGTTGCCGGCAGGGACCGAGATGGTGATGCCTGGCGACAACGTCAGCATCAAGGTGTCGCTGATTCAGCCGATCGCCATGGACGAAGGCCTGCGTTTCGCCATCCGCGAAGGCGGCCGCACCGTCGGTGCGGGCGTCGTGGCCAAGATCGAAGAATAAGCGCGTTTGACAACAAGGCCGGGCTTCGGCGTCGCGGAACGCGCGCAGGATTCCGGTCTTTAAGATTACAGGCCAATAGCTCAATTGGTAGAGCGACGGTCTCCAAAACCGTAGGTTGGGGGTTCGAGACCCTCTTGGCCTGCCACAGGATAAGCCGCAAGGCGCACAGCATTCATGGCTGACAAACTCAAGCTGCTGGTAGCAGTGATGCTGGTCATCTCGGGGGTGGCCGGCTTTTATTTTTTGGCGGACGCGCCCACCGTGGTGCGCGTTCTGTCCGTGATCGTCGGGGTTGTGCTGGCGGGCGTCGTGGCCGGCATGTCGAGCCCGGGCAAGCAGTTCTTCCGCTTCACGCTCGAAGCGCGTGACGAGGCCAAGAAGGTTGTCTGGCCGACCCGCAAGGAAACCATCCAGATGACCGGTGTGGTCATGGCCTTTGTGGTGGTGATGGCGC
>JBLRWT010000494.1:0-2344 GCA_047921095.1 Wenzhouxiangella sp.
GGCTCGACATGCGAAAAAGTGTCGAGAACGAGCATTTCTGTTTGACGCTGTGCGGTGAGTTGGGGCTGGAGGTTCCCAGAACAGACGTTCTGGACTTCGAAGACGTTCGGGTTCTGTGTATCCAGCGATTTGACCGGATCAGGACGAAAGACGGGCGGCTACTGCGCATCCCGCAGGAAGACTTTTGCCAGGCGCTTTCCGTGCCGCCGACGCGCAAGTACAACCGCGACGGCGGACCCGGCATCCTGGACTGCCTGGATTTGCTCAATGGCAGTGACAATCCCCAGGGCGATCGCCAGGCGTTTCTGAAAGCTCAGATCGTGTTCTGGCTGCTGGGTGCACCGGATGGCCATGCCAAGAATTTCAGTCTCTTTCTGACGCCGGGCGGGAGGTATCGGATGACGCCTCTGTACGACGTCATGTCCGTCCAGCCCAACTACGCGGCCAGCCAGATTCGTCGGCGAGATTTCCGGATGGCAATGGCCGTCGGGGACAACCGACATTACCGCATGGACGAAATTCTCCCGCGCCATTTCCGCCAGAGCGCCAAGGCCGCCGGCCTCCCCGAGAAGGATCTGGACGCGGTGTTCGCCGAGTTCGGCTCGCAATTTGATGCCGCCTTCGAACGCGCTTTCGAGGTCATGCCAAAGGACTTTCCTGATGATCTGGCTGACGCGATAAACCAGGCCGCCCGTCAGAAGCTGCAAGGATTCGCGAAATAGGCCTGGCCGACGATCTTGTCGATCTCGAAGGAACATGCGCTCCTAGTCGGGGTGGCGGAAGGGGCAGGACATGGGAACAGGTTTCAGGGTTCAGGGTTCAGGGTTCAGGGTTCAGATTCTATGTTGATGTTCAAGCAGTTCTGAGCCGATTGGGGTCGAACTGCTCACGATTTTTCATCAGTGCAAAGGCGATCCGGATGAGCTTGCGTGCCAGGGCCACGTAGGCCTGTGTGCTCTTCATGCCGCGATCTTTGAACCGCTCCAGCTGCGGCTTGAAGTCATAACGTCCCGCAGTCACCGCAGCATTGTAGATCAGCCGCCGGTACTCGCCGTCGCCTTTCTTGGTCAGCTTGCGCTTGCCGGTGAACTTGCCGGAGTCACGGACCCGGACATCCATACCCATATAGGCCACGAACGCATCGGCACTTTTGAACTCGCCACGATCAAAAGCGATGACCAGGGCCATGGCGGTGATTCGCCCGATGCCCTGGACGGACTGGCAACACTCAACCAGTTCCCACAACCCCAACTCCTTGAGCAGACCTTCGATCTGTTTCTCGATCAGTGTGATGAGCGTATCGAGCTTTGACAGGGCCTGCCCGAGCGGGCCGCGCAGCCCGGTCATTCCGGCCAGGCTCTGCTGGAGCTGCTGGCGGGACTTGACTAGCGTGGCGCGGCGCTTGAGCAGCTGCCAGACCCTGCGCTGCCGGGCACTAAGCGGGGTATAGGGCCGCAACTGATCATGTTCCCGATCGACATAGCGAGCGATCAGGATCGCATCACAGCGGTCATTCTTGGCCCGCTGGCCCACCCCTTCCCGATACTGCCGGATGGCGCGGGGGTTGACCACATGGACCGTCAGGCCGGCCTTGTGGGCCTGATCGACCAGTTCCAGGTGATAGGCGCCGGTCGCCTCGACGGCCAGCCGGGCCGGGACGGTGATCGAGCGCAGCCACGCGCGAATGGCGCGCGGAGAGTTCTCGATCCTGGACACGGCGCTTTCGCCGTGACGATTGATCTGGATGAAGCGGCTATCGATGTCGGCGCCGTAGCTGAACACGGAAACTGCTTGTGCCATAATTATTTCTCCAATCGTTGAAGTTGGATGCCGGGGAGCCCCTTGAGCACAACCTTGCGATTAATCGGCAGTCTGTAGCTGCTAGATTCCACATCGGTGCTTGAGGTGGGGGCGGGACAAATCTGAACCGGTCTGTGCGAAAGCCAGAAAGGGTTTCTAAGTCCCTCCGCCCCGGCAACTTCATTCTCTCAAATTCCACGATCAGGAACATACAAGGGTTCGGGCCATTCTTCGGTTGCGGGGTTCTGGTCGTCTGCATTCATTCGGCCAGTATCCCTGCGTGCTTGGGCTGAATCAATGGGCCGGTTTGGCAGGTGCGGTGCGGTCGGCTGCCACTGCGTGGGCGTCGACCGCACGGGGCTGGAGTCTTTCTACATCATCGGTGCAGCGGCAGGTTCGCCGGGGAGGGGCCGGGATCCAGGGGTCTTCTGATTCATGGCCTTTGCCACGAACGGTGAGGTCATGGCGCGCACCAGTGCGCTGTAGTTCAGGCCGAAGCGGATTTCATCGCCGACGGCCAGTTCGCCATTTTCCGAGCCCACGA
>JBLRWT010000495.1:0-2344 GCA_047921095.1 Wenzhouxiangella sp.
CCTTGATCCCCAATGGTAAACTGCCTCCACTCTTCAACGTACCAGCCTTTCCATGTCCGATTCTCCTGAACTTGAATTCACTGGCGAGCGCTTTACGCCTGAATGCGTGCGTGAAATCGCGTACGAACATTGGCATCGCTACGCCTGGGCGGCGCAAATAGCGACGGGGCGACGGGTGCTGGATGCCGCTTGTGGTGAAGGCTATGGCAGTCATGTTCTGAGTCGACATGCGACAAGCGTTGTCGGTGTGGATATCGACTCAAAGGCCATCACCCATGCCAGGCAAAAATACCGCGCCAACAATCTGACTTTCGAGCAGGCCGACTGTACTCGGCTTCCGCTGGCCGACGATTCGGTTGACATGGTGGTGTCGTTCGAAACGCTGGAACATCTGGCTGAACAGGATGCCTTGCTTGCCGAGTTCCGCCGGGTACTGGTTCCGGATGGCGTTTTGCTCTTATCGTCCCCCGACAAGAAAACCTACAGCGACGAGACCGGTTACGACAATCCGTTCCATGTTCGTGAGTTGTATCGAGATGAGTTGGAAGCCTTGCTGCAGCGTCACTTTCCTGCCTTTCGACTGTATGGTCAGAAGCTGATGTTCGTTTCGGCCGTCTGGGCGGTGGACCGGGCCGGGCCCGGCCAGTGGCTCACCGCGGATGCCGAACAGTTACATGCCGGCGGGCAGCCCATGTATCCGCCCCTGTACTTTCTGGCTGTGGCTGCGGCTGCGCACGAGCATCTGCCGGACGGGGCAACGCTCTCCTTGTTCGGTGACAAGTCCGAATCGGTTTATCAGCATTACAGTGACGAAATAAGAAAGCATATCCGGGCCGGCGAATTGCTGGCCGAGCGCGATGCCGAAATCGCAGCATTAAGAGCTCGACTTGGGGAAGCCGACTGATGGCTGTCGTTGTCGAGCCCGAGGTTCCGGACCCGATTGATCGGGCAAAGGCACTGTCCCGGGTCACAGCGGTGATCATCAACTACAACTCCGGGCCATGGCTGGTGCGCTGCGTGCGTGCACTCAAGGGACGGGGTGCGAAGTACCCGCAGGTCCTCGTGCTCGACAACGCATCGAATGACGGCAGTGTCGAGGAGTTGACCAGCATGCCCGGCCTGGAGGTGCTCAAGGCCAACGAGAATCTTGGTTTTGGTCGAGGCGTCAACCGCGCTGTCGATCGTGTCACCACCGAGTTTCTGCTGATCATCAATCCTGATTGCCTGCTGGTTCCGAACGGCCTGGCCACCCTGGTCGCAGAGCTGGATGAGTATCCCCAAGCTGCCCTCGTTTCCGGTCGTATCTTTGACATGAGCGGCAACGAGCAGCGTGGTAGCCGCCGCCAACTACCCGGGCCCCGACGCGTACTCAACGAAGTATTTCGATTCCGTCTGGGCTCAGGCGTCGACCTGACCCACATACCGGCGCCGGTTGAATCGGTCGATGTGGAAGCCGTATCCGGGGCATGCATGCTGTTGCGGACCGATGTGTTTCGTGCACTGAAAGGATTCGACCCGGGCTTTCCCATGCACTTCGAAGACCTGGATCTGATGACCCGGCTGAGTCAGGCTGGCTGGACTGTTCGGCTGGTGCCCTCGGTCGCCGTGTCGCATGCCGGCGGCGTCTCCTCGCGTCAGCGGCCTGTTCGGGTGATGTTGGACAAGCACCGTGGTCTCTGGCGTTATCTGAACAAGCACTGCCGTGACCGCTGGCCTGTCTGGAGCAGGCCGATCTGGTGGCTGGGTATCTGGACCCACGCGATATTGATGATTCCGGTTGCATTGTGGCGCCGGTAGCCGCGGGCGCACCGGTACTGCTGCTTGGGGGCAGCGGACCGGTTGGCGGCTTCCTGATCGAGCGTCTGGCCGGGCAGGGTGCGCTGTTGATGGCGGTTTCGCGCCAACAGCCCATTCAGTCGGCCGAACATGTCATCTGGCTCCAGCATGATCTTGATCAAGGGCCGGCCGATGTCGAACCCAGTGTGCTGATCAGCCTCGGGCCGCTGCGTCATGCGCTTGACCAGGTCAGGACCGCAGGGCGCATCGGGCGCGTGATCGCGTTGAGTTCTGCCAGTACGCTGTTCAAGATGAGTTCCAGTGACCCGGCAGAGCGAGCACTGATGGCCGAGCTGACCGAAACCGAGGAGTCGCTGACCGAGGCCTGCCGGGCGCGCGAAATCGATCTGACCCTGCTCAAGCCCGCCATGATCTACGGCACGGACCAGAATGCCAATGTGGAGCGAGTTGCCGGGCTCATCGGCCGATTGCGGGTAGCGCCTTACTGCGGCCAGGGCCTGCGACAACCGGTTCATGCCGACGACCTGGCGCGCCTGATCGTCCACTG
>JBLRWT010000496.1:0-2336 GCA_047921095.1 Wenzhouxiangella sp.
GGATGAAGATGAGTTGCGTGAGCGAGTGGCTCGTGGCCGTGGTCTGACCCGGCCGGAGCTGTCACTGCTGCTGTCTTACGGCAAGATCACGCTGTACCAGGATCTGCTGGCCTCCGATGTTCCCGAAGATCCTTACCTGTCGCGCGAACTGGAGGATTATTTTCCGTCGCCGCTGCGCGAGAAGTTTCGGGACCTGATGCCGGAGCATCGGCTGTGGCGCGAAATCATCGCAACCAAGGTGACCAATTCCATCGTCAACCGAATGGGTGCTCACTTCGCCAATCGCATCAAGGAAGATACCGGCGCCAGCTCGGCGATTCTTGCCAAGGCCTATACGGTCGCCCGCGAAATTTTCGAAGCGCGTGATTTCTGGCGCCAGGTCGAAGACCTGGACAACGAAGTGCCGGCTGCCCGTCAGAACGAAGCGATCCTGGAAATGTGGAACCTGTTGCGCCAGATGACTCGGCGCCTGATCGCACTTCCCGGTGGTTACGGAATCGATATCTCCAGCAAGGTCAAGCGCTTCGCGCCGGGAATGAAGGAATACAGCGAATGCCTCGAATCCGTACTGGGCGAGGAGCTCAAGGAAGGCCATCGAGAGCGGCGGGCCGATCTGATCCAGGCGGGTTTTCCGAAGGAGCTGGCCCGTCAGATCGCCAGCATGCGGCACATGTACTCCGCCCTGGATATCGTCGACGAGGCACGTTCGCAGGATTTGAAGGTCGAGGCCGTCGCCCGAGTCTACTTTGCCTTGCTTGATCGCTTGTGCCTGAAGTGGTTGCGCGCGCAGGTGGAAAGCCTGCCGGTTGAACGTCAATGGCACGCCCATGCCCGTGGCAACTTGCGTGACGAGCTGTTCAGCTATCATCGCCAGCTGACCCGACGGGTCATGGACGAAGCCGGGGACGCGACCGATCCGGTCGCAGCCTGGTTTGAACGCTATTCGAAAGAAGCCGAACAAGTTACGTTGATGCTTGAAGAAATGCGCAATACGGCCGCGGCCGACTATCCGTCGATGCAGGTCGCGATCAAGGGTCTGGGGCAGATGCTCAATGCGACCCGCCAGTGACCCGACGTCAGTGACCCGCGGTCAATGACCAGTGCACCGGCCATGGCCTTTCTTGCGAGCGAGCACCCGGGCTCGCACGAGGCCGTGACCGAATTGCGGAAACGCTATGGTTGTCTGACCCCGCGCGAGGCCGAAGTGCTGATCGTACTGGGGGGTGATGGTTTCATGCTGCATATCCTGCATGAGCATGTCGACCTTGGCTTGCCGGTCTTCGGTATGCGCTTTGGTGACGTGGGCTTCCTGATGAACCGGTTTGCGACCGAAGACCTCCCGGATCGGATCGCCCGTGCCCGTCAGGTCGAGTTGACGCCACTGGTCATGCAGGCAGGTAATGGCAATGGTCAAGTCAACAAGGCTGTAGCCATCAACGAGGTTTCGCTGTTGCGCCAAACCAATCAGGCCGCCCATCTGCGAATACTCGTCAATGGCAAGGAACGGGTGGAGCGGCTGGTGGCCGACGGCGCACTGGTCGCAACCGCGGCCGGGTCCACCGCCTACAACCTGTCAGCCCACGGCCCGATTCTGCCGCTGGGAACCGAGGCGGTGGTGCTGACACCAATCAGCCCGTTTCGTCCCCGCCGCTGGCAGGGCGCCATTCTCCCAGCCTCGGCCGATGTTCGATTCGAAGTGCTGCAGCCTGAACGACGGCCGGTCAGCGCCACAGCCGATTATGACGAGTTTCGTGATATCCACTGGGTCGAGGTTCGCCAGGCCGAGAATGTGAGGCACAGGATCCTGTTTGATCCGGAGCATTCGCTGGAAGAGCGGATATTGAATGAGCAGTTTATGTAGGGGCGGGGGAAAGGTTTAGAGGTGAAAGGTGAAAGGTGAAAAACCAGTCCGCCGTCATCCCGGCCGAAGCGAAGCGGAGAGCCGGGATCTCAAGGATGGAAGACGGAAGACGGAAGACGGAAGAAAAGATGGTGAATTGGTGACTGGAAATACGCGAGAGACGGCTGGGCCTTTGATGGTGGGGATTTCTTCGCGGGCGTTGTTTGATCTTGATGCCAGTCACCAGGTTTTCGAGGATGGTGGGCTGGAAGAGTACATGAACTACCAGCGCCATCGCGAAGATGAAATCATTCAGCCCGGGGTGGCGTTCAACCTGGTCAAGAAGCTGCTGGCACTCAACGACGATGGCATGGACCATCCCGGCGTCGAAGTCATTCTGATGTCGCGCAACAGTGCCGATACCGGCCTGAGAATCTTCAATTCAATCGAGCACTACAATCTCGACATTCAGCGGGCGGTCTTTACCAATGGCGCC
>JBLRWT010000497.1:0-2323 GCA_047921095.1 Wenzhouxiangella sp.
ATCTGCATTGTGGTCAAGAATTTCATCGCTGGCCTCCTGTACGGCGTGTTTCTTCAATCAGGGCTTGTACGCCCCGGCTCAGTTCGTGGTTGGATTCCAGTGCCTTGGATGTCTCCGTCGCCGCGGAGGCGAGCTCGGCGGCAATCTTCGATTCTTCGGCAAATCGTTCAGCCTCGATCATTCTCTCGCTGCGCACGGCGGTTTCGGCCAGTTGCAGGCGACGGCGTGCATCGTTGAGCTCGGCTGCCGCGTAACGCTGGGCATCCGAACGTTCGGCATTGGTAATCGCCTGTCGTGCTGCCGACATGGACTCCGTCGGTGCGGGCGGGGTGATGGCGCAGCCGGCTGACAACAGCATCAGTAGCACCATACCCGCGCTCAGTAACAGCCGCGGGTTCAGGCGGCGGACAGGATAGAACAGGTTCAGGTCAGGCATTTTCAATCTCCGTAAGAAGGACCTTCGGTAATTGGAATCTATCGGGATTCGAAAGCGGCGTCGGTACGCTGGCGCACGAAGCGCGCGCACTCACTCCAATGCATGCTTTCGGACTTCCCCGCACAGTTGCTCCATGCAGCGATAAAAGTCAGCAGACAACAGCAGCTTGTCCCGATCCGTCCAACCGATTGAAGAATCGTTGTGAATCAGCGAATGGGCGTCACCCAGCGCCTGGTTGAGCAGAAACACGGTTTCCAGAAGTTGCATGTTTCTGTGCAGGAGGGCTTCGATCTGCTTGAGGGCCGCCTGAAGCTGAACCCGGGGTTCCGGGCTTTCGAGGCAGCGGTACTTCTCTGGCAGCGATCGCAATCGCCACCGCGCTCGCGAGACTCGAGCGACCTGATTGACCGCGATCCCCATGAGGATCCCGGGCTGGATTTGCTTTGTTGAGTGCCTGTGGCCATTCATCGTGTAGGTGGTCATCTCCGGATCCCTGTGTGCTCTGGGTCAAAGCAGTCCCGGGCAAACCGGGCCTGGTGCAGCCATGCCCTGCGAAGACGCACAAAGGCCGGGCGAGCCAGTTCGGCTCACCCGGACAATGTCATGTCTCACTTCAATCGTTCGATCTGGCGCTACGGCGACGCATCGTCATGCCGAGACCGCCCAGCAGTGCAAATACGCCACCCAGAGCAAACAGCGGCAGCGGACCCGCGGTTGCCGGCAGGGTGGTTGCCCTGCGGTCCTGACGCGGTTCGGCCTGGGCAAAGCGCTCGGATTCTGCGTCAGACCTGCGTGGTTCGACAATTTCGACCAGCTCGGCACGCGCCGCGCCCGGTGCAACGGCAAAACCCATGGCGCCTTCCGGCACGTAGAAGTTGAGCCTCTGGTCAGCGCGAAGGTCGGAGAATGCATATTCGCGATTGTCCAGCAACACCGTTTGATTCGCTCTCGGCTTCAGGGAAACAACACCCTGGGATCTGCCACTTCGATTCAGAAAATCGACATCGAATGTCCCGTCGCGGTTCATGCGCGCGAAATCGGCTTCGAAGCGGGCCCATTTTTGCCCTTCGACAACGATGACCTCATGGCACGATTCCTTCACCCAGGGGTAGCGGGTCAACAGGGATGTGTTCCATTCAAGGTTCTGGCAACTCGACACGTCCGTCGATGGCCGCGGCATATCGACGCGGTCGCGTGTCTGCTGGGCTGCGAGGGTCGAAGATCCGATCAAACCGGCGAGAATCAGCACCACGATCGGCGCTTGCTTGTAGTTCATGTACGTATCCATCATCTATTCCTATGCTGACATTGAGTCCCGGTACAGCCTCATCATGTGCGGCTCCTCCGGCATCGTTGGGCGAACCAGAAGCGGGTTCGCGCGTGCAACATGGTCGTTGCATTGAGTGATCAAGCCAGGAACAGAAATTGCAAGGACAACGCATTCCCTGCTTCAACGGCTTGATAATTCACCGGCCCCACCCTGATCGTTCCCGGGCGGGGTGTCTGTTCGGCAACGAACAATTCAGAGGCAAAGAAATCATTCGGGCGCCCGTCTGCGCACGACGCACAGGCAGACGGGGCCCGGGACCGTCGCAGCAGATCGGGTGGGTCGAAGAGTAAGCCCGGCTGGTGGGCCAGGCGGCTAACGCAGCGCAGCGATATGGCGCCGGGAATTCATATGGCGTATTTCTGAAGCCGGTTGGTCTCGCTCCTGACCACCTGGTAACACTCGCAGCAACGTTTTTCCAGCGCCGGGCGATCTTTCACCGTGATATGGCCCCGGCGGTATGTAATGACGCCGGCCTTCTGGAGCTTGCCGGCCGCCTCGGTCACGCCTTCGCGCCGCACGCCCAGCATGTTGGCAATCAGTTCCTGCGTCATGGTCAG
>JBLRWT010000498.1:0-2323 GCA_047921095.1 Wenzhouxiangella sp.
CAGCACGCGTTCGAGAATGACGGCGCCATCTGCAGCAGCGAAATGGTTCAGGCGAACCTCGGTGGTCGAAACCTGTGCAAGCAACCAGCCTGCGTCTGTCTGAAACAGCGCCCGAAACGCGTGACTTGCCGGACTTGCCACCTCGCGCTCCCAGAGCTGACGACCATTGTCGGCGGCATGAGCGCGCAGCAGGTGAGTCTGGATCGGCCAGGGATAGCTGGAGAACTGCGCAGTGCCCAGCATCGCCAATTGTCCATGCCCCAACGCCAGATTCGGAAAGCCGGAATCCGAGTTGCCGACCGAACTGGTCCAGTCCGAGGGCGACTCGATGACTGTGCCCGACCCGCCCGGGGCATCCAGCGAATCGAAAAGAAAAATGGTTGCCTGGCTGCCACTCGGAAAGGTGACCAGTGCAACTTGTTCGTCATCCGCGAACACCATATTCGCAAAGCTGTAAAGGCTCGCGAACAGCCGCTGCGGGAGGCGCCCTGCGGTTTCGATGACCCGACCGTCGAGCGCGATCCAGCGGCGCCGAATCAGGTCCGTCTCAAACGGACCGGCGTGAACCACCTCGACATGCGCCCCGATTCGCGGGTTCAGAAAACCACGGAATCCGTCCCATTCCACTGGTGAAAACAGCGGCCGACCAGTCCGGCGATCAAAACAGCGGACTTCCAGGCCGATACTCCGGCGTGCCTCGATCCAGCGCTCGACCAGCACGCAGGCGACCTCGCCATTGGCCGCAAGCTGGAATTCGGAGGCTGTGCCTACGATTTCGGTGCGCTGCCCCTGCTGCCAGGAAAAACGCAGGTCGGTATCCAGGCCGTGCAGCGTCCAGGAGTCGCGCGCCAGCGTGACCGCCAGGCTGCCTGTTTCATCGGTCAGGTGGGCAACCAGTTTCGAATCGGCTGCAACTAAAGGCAGGTCCGCCTCGACCAGTCGACCGTCGAGGCGGCCATGCAACAGTGTCTCTCCCAGCGCACCGAATACTTCAATCCCTTCGCCGCGCATTGCAAGCAAGCTGCCGTCGACCCGGCCGGCGACCGGCAGAACATCCTCGCCGACTTCCCAGCGGGCAATTTCACCTTGCTGAAGATCAAAGGCCAGGATCTCTTGCCGCCCATGCTCGGTGAAGCTGCGCACCAACAGCCACGCATGCCGGCTGGCATGGGGTGAAGGAATCGAGCGGATGAACTCGTTGGACTGGTTTTGAGTCCAGCGAACCAGGCCATCGGTACCGATCATGCGAACGTAATTGGTGGTGACGACCAGAACACCATCGAGATGCGCCTGTACATGGATCAGGCCGTCGCCTTCGGGATCGTCCCAGATCCAGACCAGATTGCCCGCGCGATCATGCGCTGCCAATCGAAATCCGAACACGGACGACATATACGGCGTGACATGCAGTCCGCCGCCGATCGGGCCCATCGGCACGACGACGTGATTGGTGATCCCATCGAATGCCGGCAGCCTTCGCTGCCAGCGGATCCCGAACCGGCCGACGCTGAACACGCGACCGTCGGCCGTATGCGCGTAGGCCCAGGGGCGGACGGGATCGGTGCTGAGACCGACCACATCGCCGAGGATGCGCGCCATCATCTCTTTTTCGCAGTCGGCGCCATAGCGAAACACCTGGCCGACGGCGTCGACCATCCACATCCCGCCCTCACCATCCAGCGCACGGGCGAAGATTCCGGAGTCTGCAATCCGATCGAAATGAAAGACCGTCAGCGACTTGCCTTCGGCCAGTCGGTCGACGGAACATTCCGGCAACGTCCCGATCTCCTGACGTCGATCGCGTACCGGGTTGCCCAGGTCGCCGCGCAGGATGACATGGTTGCCGTTGGCCGAAAATCCTTCGAAACGAACCGGGAACCGGCCGCTGTCCAGCAAAGGACTGACGCGTTGCCCGACGAGCACATCGTTGCCATCGAACATCAGGACGCGACCGTCGTGCAGATAGACGCCATAGCCGCCATCGGCATCGGCGATGACCAGCCGCAGGTCCGTCGCCGCTTCCTGCGGCGCAGGCAACGGCGTGATGCGCTGCGGCGGCGCAGCAGTTACAGACAATGAAGCAAGGAGTGCCAACCCGGCAAGGAACCATACAGCCGCCCGGTCTACCATCCTGGTTTCAGCAAAGCCGAAAGCGGGGCACTTCGAAGAGCCGACCGCGATAATCGTTTCGTTCACGTTTCACCATCCCGACAAAAACGCCGGGCCCGAATCGGGCGCGGCAAACCACCAACCCGTCGAACAGACATCCGGAGCCGTATCCTCTGCTGGGCCGAGACGGCATTGCGCCGCTGGTTACGCTTTG
>JBLRWT010000499.1:0-2318 GCA_047921095.1 Wenzhouxiangella sp.
GGCTAAGACGCAAAGGGTTATTGAATCTTTTTAACTTCGCGTCTTTGCGTCTTCGCGTTTCCAAGGTTTTTCGTGTTTGCTCCGCGACAGCGGGCCCGGTTACGGGGTTGGAGACTCCGTGGTGAAATCAGTTTTTGTGCCATGAGAGCCCGAGACACGCTTCACCCGCTTCAGGGAACGATCGGCCAATCGAATTTTCGCCATACCGAAAGCACGACCCAGTGCGTCAGCGCCCAGGCCACTGCAGCTACGGCCATGACCAGCGCCAGCCAGGCCAGGGGCGGCAACAGCTGCTCGGCGTCAGCGCCGTAGCCATAAACAAAGTTCACGTTACGATCGTCCGGCGTCAGGTAGGCCAGCAGCAGCACGCCCCAGCCCGCCAGGGTCCAGACCGGCCAGGCCCGTCGATCATATCCCAGCCGCCAGACCATCCACAGCAGCAACCAGGGCAGGACAAGATGATAGAGGGAAAGACCACGCAGCCACAGTGGCAAGGTCTGATCGAACATGTAATCGGTCAGGCCGAATGGACTGTGCCCACCGCTCAGAAGGCCGATGACAAACCCGAAAAGCCAGGCCAGTTCGAGCAATGAAACCGAGGCAACCTGCGTACTCAGAAGCAGCCGGCTTTGGGTCCATGTCCCGACCAGACCAAGCAAAAGGGCGACGTTGGAAAACCACAGGAAATTGCTTGGCCCGTATTGAATCCAGTAAGCCGGCACCAGCATGACCACGTAGCCAAGGTAAACCCACTTCAACCAGGCCGGCAGGCGGGCATTCGCTGACCTCATGCCACCCTCCCCTCGCCGCACCCCGGCCAGATGCAGAAAAATCGCCCGAACTGTCGGCAACAACTGCGTTCGAAATTTAACAGACCCACGTAACAGGAGATGATCATGGCTCGCATCCTCATACTCTACTACTCTTCATATGGCCACGTGGAACAGATGGCCGATGCTGTTGCCGAGGGGGTGCAACAGGCCGACTGTGAAGTGGACATCAAGCGCGTTCCCGAACTGGTGCCCCCTGAGGCGGCCAAATCGTCCGGATACAAACTTGATCAGCCCGCGCCGATCGCGGAGGTCGAGCACCTGCCAAACTATGACGGCATCATTTTTGGCACCCCGACCCGCTATGGCAACATGACCGCTCAGATGAAAAACTTTCTTGACCAGACCGGCGCGCTCTGGCTCGAAGGAAAGCTGGTTGGCAAGATCGGATCCGTGTTTACCTCAACGGCGTCTCAGCATGGCGGCCAGGAATCGACGATCCTGACGTTTCATACCGTGCTGTACCACCTCGGCATGGTTGTGGCCGGCCTGCCCTACAGCTTCCAGGCCCAGATGGGCATGGATGAAATCCTTGGTGGTTCACCGTATGGCGCGGCAACCATCGCCGGTGGTGACGGCTCCCGTCAACCTTCTGCCATCGAGATCGACGGCGCCCGCTTTCAGGGTCGGCACGTTGCCGAAATTGCCACAAAGCTGGCCAGTTGAGCGTTACCTGATTGGCCACATGGCCCACCAGGCACGTTGACAACGAAAGGGGGCTTTGAACATAATCGAACCATGATTTCTCACAGGTACAAGGTGATCTTCATTCATGTGCCCAAGTGTGCCGGAACGAGTATCGAGCATGCTTTTGCGCATGACGAGGGCATACAGGGAAGAGGCACTCAAGATCATCGAACGATGCGCGAGATCGAGCCTGTGGGATTCAGAAGCCTGATCCATGCCGGCAGGGACGATGCACGATTGATCTTTCGCCGTCTGCGGTCACGATTCAGGCAAACGTCCAACCCGAACAATCTATTGACAGTCACCCGGGACCAGTATCAGAGCTACTTCAAGTTTTCGATTGTCAGAAACCCGTATTCAAGAGCCTACTCCTGGTACCGCGCCGTCATGCGCGATGCCATCATGATGGAGGATCACGGCCTTGATGCTCCAATTGGCTTTGAAGAGTTCCTGACTCGTTTTCTTGGCAAGAAGGGTCTCATGCGACCCGCCACCTGGTTTCTCAATTCCTTTGGCGGCAAGATGCGGCTGGATTTTGTCGGCAAATTCGAAAATCTGTCGGAAGACTTTGACAGCATAAGCAACCGGCTGGGCCTCGGTATAGCGTTACCCCACAAGCTGAAAGGCTCGGTTCAGGATTGGCGCGCTGCTTATGACGAAACCACAACAAGGATCGTGCGGAACTATTACAGGGAAGACTTTGAGACCTTTGGTTACAGCGACCAATTAAGGAGCCCAAACGACAAACTCGAACAACCTCAGAAACGCAAATGCTTGGCCACTGAGGCAACCGTGTACCAG
>JBLRWT010000500.1:0-2315 GCA_047921095.1 Wenzhouxiangella sp.
CATGGTGGCCCGGGGGGAGGTTCCCAAATTCAATGCGCTGCGTCTTCACATCGGGACCGTGTACCGCTGGAACCGAGCCTGCTACGGTATTTCAGACAATGGCAAGCCGCACCTGAGAATCGAGAATCGCGTGATACCGGCCGGTCCGACGGTGCTTGACGAGGTGGCGAACGCGGCTTTCTTTTTCGGCATGATGTCGCATCTGTCGCGCACCGAAGCCGACATCCGAAAACGTTTCAACTTCTCCGATGTCAAGGGCAATTTTCTTGCCGCCGCCCGCGAAGGACTTCGCGCCCAGCAGGTCTGGTTCGACGAGCGTCAGATGACGGCGCAGGATCTTATCCTCGAAGTCCTGTTGCCCATGGCGCGCGAAGGGCTGAAACATTCCGGTATCGATGACAATGATATCGAGCGCTACCTGGGCACGATCCAGAAACGGGTCGAGACCCGCTGTACCGGCGCACGTTGGCAACTGGAGTCGCTGGAACGGATGTCGGGCAAGGCCAGCCAGCACGAGTGCCTGCGCGCACTGACCAGCAGCATGATCGCTCAACAGGAAGTCGGCCGGCCGGTCGCCGAGTGGGAGCTGGCAGAGTTCTGCCCGACGCAGGACTGGCGCGACAGTTACCGAACCGTCGGCCAGTTCATGGCGACCGACCTGTTCACGGTTCGGCCCGACGACATCGTGGATTTTGCCGCCAGCCTGATGGAGTGGCGGTACGTCCGCCACGTTCCCGTGGAGGATGATTCCGGGCAGTTGCTCGGGCTGATTTCCCATCGCCAGCTTCTCAGGCTGATTGCCCGTGGCAATAACGACGACAAGACCATCATGGTGCGCGACATCATGCGACCCGACCCGCTCTCGGTGACCCGGGACACGACCACGGTCGAGGCGATTCGCCTGATGCGCGAAAACAAGCTCAGTTGCCTGCCAGTGGTCGAGGACGGCAAGCTGGTTGGCCTGGTCACCGAATACGACCTGATCGTTGTCGCCGGCCGCCTCCTGGAAAGCTACCTGGGTGAAGATTCCCCGTGAGCCGAAGTGATCGGCCCGTGATGATACCCACCCGGTGGATCCTGGCCGGCGTCATGTTGGTCCTTTTGACCGCCTGTGTCTCCCCGGCGCCTGATGAAGAGCAGATCCGCCAGCGCCTGGACGACATGGCCACGGCTTTGGCGGAGCGCAATGCGCGCGCGGTCATGGCGCCGCTGGCTGATGATTTCAGCGCCGAAACCTGGGATCTGGATCAGCGGGGCATCCGACTTGTCCTGCAGCGCGAGTTGCGGGCACACCAGCGGCTGCGCGCACGCATCTTTGATCTTTCCGTTGAGATGCACGACCACGACCGGGCCAGCGCACAGTTCCACGTCGTCCTGACCGGCGGCAGTGGTCTGCTGCCTGAGCAGGGCCGCTGGTACCGGGCCAGAACAGGCTGGCGCCGGGATGGCCCTGACTGGATGCTGATCGCCCTGTCCTGGGAAGACGCCATCGCCCGCTAAAATCAAAAACTAAAAAAAGTAAAACCCTTGAAACGCAAAGACGCTAAGACGCAAAGGATTTATTGAATCTTTTTAACTTCGCGTCTTCGCGTTTCAAAGGTTTTGTGTGTTTGCTCCGCGATAGCGGGTTCGGGGACGGACTCGGACACTCTGTGGTGCGATCTTCTTTGGTGAGAGTCGCCCTCATACAGCCTTGTGGCGGCATAATGTGCGGATGGGTCTGAGTGATTTTTCGCCGCTGGTTCGCGACTGGTTCGAGACGCGGTTTGCGCAGCCAACATTGGTTCAGTCCAGTGCCTGGCCGCTGATTTCCGCCGGGCACAATGTGCTGGTCTGCGCCCCGACCGGCGAGGGCAAGTCGCTGGCGGCCTGGCTGCCATTGGTCGACCGCCTGTGCTGTCAGAAGGCAGACAAGGGCGTCCGGGTGCTCTACATTTCCCCCTTGCGGGCCTTGTCACGGGACATGGCCGCGGGGATTCTCGATTTCCTGGAAGGATTGGGGTCAAAAACGGCAAATGCTGCCGGTGCTCGTGCTGCCCCAAGTATCGGTCTGCGGACCGGCGACACATCGGCTGGAGAGCGTGACAAGCAACGGCGCAATCCGCCGGAAATCCTGCTGACCACGCCTGAATCCCTGTTCGTCCTGCTGGGAAGCACTGGCGGCCGCGCCATGCTGGCCACGGTCGAGACCGTCATCATCGATGAAATTCACGCGCTGATCGGCAACAAGCGTGGCGCGCATCTATCCATGTCCCTGGAGCGCCTGGAAGTGCTCTGCGGGCGCCCACTTCAGCGCATTGGCCTGTCGGCCACGG
>JBLRWT010000501.1:0-2314 GCA_047921095.1 Wenzhouxiangella sp.
CTTGTACTGGCCGGCTGCATGCTTGCCCGGCCAGGCGCTCCGGTCAGTATCGTGGCCCCCAGTGTGGAAGTGCCCGACACGGCGGCCTTCGAGCCGGTGGACTGGTCGATCCAGGTGCAGCGGCCGATTGCCGATCAGATGCGCGACTCCGACCGCCTGCTGGTTCGGCGCAAGCCTTCTCGCCTGCAGGTGTACGGGGATGCCGCGTGGCTGGACAGCGTTCCGGAAATGCTGCAGTCGATGACTGTCAAGGCTTTCGGCGACACTGAAAAATTCGGCGGGGTAGGGCGTGCTGGAGGCATGCGCACCCGGTACAACCTGGCGATGGAAATCCGCCGTTTCGAAGCAGTCGACGATGACGGTCCCGATCTCAGGGTTGAACTGGTGATCCAGGCTAATCTCATTCACCAACGCACTTCCAGCGCCGTGGCCAGCCGCACGTTTCGGCACGGCGCGGTATCGAGCGGCAAAGCGCTGGATCCGCTGATCGAGACCTTCGAGCGCGCGTTGAATGAATTGATGACCGAACTGGTTGGCTGGGTGCTTCAGGAAGGAGAACGTGCCGATGCCCGGCGCACCGAAGAACCCGAGGGAGAGCAACGCCGTTGGCGCGAGCGCTGAGGGTTGTCAGCCGTTGCCCGTCCGGGACCAGCTCTCCCGGGGCTGCTCCGTGTGCCCCGCCAGACGCAACAGGGGTTGCAGGCGTGCCATCAGCGCGGGCAGATATTCATGCACCGAAGCATGTTCACCGCGTGCGATCATCGCCAGCGCCTGCTCCAGGTCGGGTGGTGACTGCGCCATGCCAGGCCGGTGGGCAGGCTTGTCCGTTTTGATGCCAATACTGGCGCTGGCAAGACCCTGGGCCAACAATGCCTCGCAGCTGACGTCTGTTTCCGTTTCCGGTGACTGGATCGAAAAGCGGCATTGAATATTGAGTGCTTTACCGTGGGGCCTCAGGCCAAGCGCTTCGAGGTCGGGAATGAACCGATCGCGCAGGATCTCGGCGCCTGCAACATCGGTCGCGGGCAGCATGAAAGTGAATGATTCATTGTCGGTTCTGTAAACCGTGTCTTCGCGCCGGATCGACCTGGCCAGTACCCGGCCAATTCGGCCGAGCGCGCTGGAGCCGTAAGGTTGGCCGAGCTCCGCGACAAGTGCCTTCAGCCCGACCAGATGCAGATGCACCAGGGTCAGTGGCTGGCGATGACGGCGTGCAAAGCTGAGCGCCTGATCCAGCCTCAGCAGGCAGTAGCGGCGGTTGCCCAGCCCGGTGTGCAGGTCAGTCTGGCGTTGCTCTTCCAGGTCACGCAACCGGCGGATCGCTTCCTTGTGACTGGCGTGGGCGCGTGCGCGCGCCATCAGTTCGCTGGCGCGAAACGGTTTGCTGATGAAGTCGGTCGCTCCCAGTTCCAGAGCGCGCTGACGCTCATTTTCCTGGTCATCGGAGCCGGTCATGATGATCGCCGGCAGTTCCCGGAGCCTCGGCTCATCGCAACCGCGCAGTGCGCCCAGCAGGTCGTAGCCGCTGTCGCCCGGCATGTTGAGGTCCGAGAACATCAACTGGATGGTCGGATCGGCATCGAGCATTCGCCGGGCCTCGGCCGCGTTTTCGGCCAGTACCACATCGAATTCGCCGGCCAGGATCTTTCGGCCTGACAATCGCATCAGCTTGCTGTCATCGACAAACAGGACGCGGGCGCGGATCGTGCTGCTGGGTGTGATGGTGTCCATGGGCTGACTGATGCAATTTGCGTTCCATGGCATTGCATCGACGGAATTCAGTCACGGAAACTGGGCCGATCGCATCACGAATCGAGTGCGTCCGAAACAGCCGGTAGAAGCAGGCTGGACGAATATTGTCAGGATTCGTCCACCCCGGGCGCCCCAGGGAGCCTCTGAATAACAGTTTACGTTACTGCCACGGGTTGCAGCTGTAGCCGGCGATATTGAACTCGCCGCGATGGCCTTCCAGTACCCCGGTGCCCAGGCCCATGGGGCTGAAATCGTAGCCCACGAGGATGCGATTGCAATCGATCGGCTCAATGAAGATCGAGCCGACATCTTCGACCAGGACGTCGCCCTCGGTGAATGCCCCCGGGCCGAGGCCGAAGAACTGACCGCCGGTCATGCGCAGCATCCTCAACTCCACATCCGGAAATCCGGGCGGCTCGCCGGTCGTATTGCCGACTACCCAGAATGGCTCGCCATTCAGATAGGTATAAAAGGTCACGAAGATGAAGTTGGTGTCATCCAGGCGCTCGCCGACCGTCAGTTGCAAACCGGTAAACGGAATGCCGTCGAAGGAATAGGTGCC
>JBLRWT010000502.1:0-2305 GCA_047921095.1 Wenzhouxiangella sp.
GTGCATGCTCAGCGCCTTGCCATTCGCGTCCACCCTGGACACACTGGCGCGGGTGAACAGCCAGTACCAGCCGCCCGCGCGGGTTCGCAGGCGGTGTTCGAACTCCATCACCTCCCCGTCGCCCCTGACAATCTGATCGAACTGTTCTCGCATCGCCAGCCGATCATCGGGGTGATTCTGCGAAATCCAGCCGGTCAAGTCATCGGTATTGTCCTCTGGCACCATTAGTGGTTCAAAAAGCGGGCCGGTCGCGATCACCACTTCGGATTCGACATCCATGTCCCAGACACCGATATTGCCTGCCTCCAGAGCCAGGTTCAGCCGTCGCTCGCTGCGCTGCAGCGCTTCCTCGGCCGCCTTGCGCGCCGAGATGTCACGAACGATGCCGGTAAACTTCTGACGCCCCTGCACCCACATCTCGGACACACTGAGTTCGGCCGGAAACACAGCGCCATTCTTGCGCTGGGCGTGGATATCCCGCCCGATTCCGATGACGCGCGCTTCGCGCGTTTCCCGGTAGCGGCTGAGGTAGCCGTCATGTTCTTCGCGGACCGGGCTCGGCATCAGCAGGCTGACGTTGCGGTTCATGACCTCACTGGCCTGGTAACCAAAGACCCGTTCGGCGGCCGGATTGAATGTCTCGATCAGCCCGTCACTGTCGATCACCAGCAGCGGATCGACCACGGTATTCAGGATCGACTGCAACTTGGTCTGTTCTTGTTCGGCCTGCTTCTGGCTCGTGATATCGCGCGTGACCTTGGTGTATCCCAGCAACCGGCCGCTCAAGTCGTTCATCCGGGTCAGAATGCTGTGGGCGAAGAATGACGAGCCGTCCCGTCGCAACTCCCAGCCCTCGTAGACGACCCGGCCTTCCCGGCGGGCCTGCTCAAGCAGGCGCTGACACAGGCCGGTAGCCTGGTCCGAGGGCGAAAAAAGCAGTGAAAAAGGCTGACCAATGACCTCCAGTGGCTCGTATTGCATGATGCGCTCGGCGCCGGTATTCCAACTGCCGATGGCCCCTTCCGGATCGATGGTGAAGATTGCGTAGTCGCTCACCGCCTGCACGACCAGTTCGTACTGGCCCCGAGCCTGGCGGGCACGTTCTTCGAATTGTCTTTGCCTGCGCTCTGACCGGTACAAAGTGAGAATCTGCCACCAGGCCAGCAGAGCAATGACGACCATGCTGGAAAAGGTGAACAGGACATTGTTCATTTCCGGCGTGACCTGCCAGGCCCACTCGGGCATCCGGTGGAACAGGAAATTGAGCAGTAGCGGCAGCAAGACCAGAGGCAGCATCAGCCGCCGCGCCACCCGGCCGGCCGAAGTCGCACTGGTCACGATCTTCATCAGCCCGCGATCGGGACGCGCGCACAGAACGCCAACGGCAATGATCACCAACGAGAGGGCGGTCAGCAACCGAATCGGAAAGGAGGAAGCCAGTACCGCCAGGCCCTCCAGGTACCCGATCAGGGCGACCACCGAGATGGTCAGGCCGACCAGGGCGAGAATCTGCCCCTGGGTCGCTGCCCCTGGCCTTTGAACGAAAAGAATGGCTGCGGCCAGGAACAACACCAGCATGGCAGTAACGGGCGCCATCATCAAACTGTGAAGCCAATCGATCGGCAGGAAGACAAAAATCGCAAACGTGGCCAGGGAAAGTGCGATCGCTGCCATTGCAAGCGCCCGCCCAGGCCGAATATACCTGGGGCTTGACCCGCGCGCCGTCAGGGTCAGCGCGCCGCCACAAAGAACGATGGTCAGGGCCGCCATGTAACTGGGCAGAATCACATTGATTTGACCCATGCCAAGCAGACGGCCGAACAGGCTGACCGCACCCAGGATCATGGCCAGAACACCGAGATCGGCGGCCAGCCGTGCCAGCTTTGCACGCAGTACTATGTTCGACACCGGACAGATAACCCTATGATTGAATTAATTTTTGAGTCCGCTTTCGACCACTCGAAGTTGAAATGATGCGTTTAAATGGCGATTTTTTTTGCAGTGCATCTTAGATTGCTGGCGAGAGAGCGAGATCTGTGGCGCGTGCGATTTGGGAATGCTAGTATTGGCCGTCCGATTGGCGTTGGAAATGGAACCATGAAAATGATGTCGACCGCCCTGCGTGGGCTGGGATGGATCGTGCTCGGGATTTTGTCGATGGCCGCCGTTGCCGGGCCAGAACCCTCCGGATGCGAGGATCTGAGCGGTATCGGAGAAGTACCGGATGTCGATTACAGCCAACAGATACAGCCGATCTTCGATGCAAGTTGTGTCGGCTGCCATGGCGATGGCGGTGGTCTGTCAC
>JBLRWT010000503.1:0-2301 GCA_047921095.1 Wenzhouxiangella sp.
GGTCATTTACTCGGTCATTTACTGGTAGTTCAGGGCGATTGAGACTGGCGTGTAAGATGAAGTCCGATTGAGGGAGAATACACATCTTTGCAAGCTGCGGCGGCGAAAGGACGCATGAAGAGTCGTTCAACCGGGAGACTTTTCAAGGTGCTTGTCACAGCGCCTGGCAGACTCTGGAGCCGGCCGATCGCATTTGAGCGCGACTGGCGGTTGCCGCTGGGCCTGGGGCTGGCGCTTGGACTCCTTGTGGTGTTCGTGATCCTGTTTCTGGAGCCCTGGGGCACTGAACGGTATCAGGCGCCCTGGCGCGCGCTGCGACTGTCGGGCTACGGGCTTTGCGTGCTGCTGGCAGTGCTGCTCGTGCATGGCCTGGACCTGCTGCGTCTGGATCGTCTTCAGCGGCGCGGCTTTCACTGGGGGCTTGGTGATCAAGTGGTCTCTACGCTGGTCATGGTCGCCCTGGTCAGCGCCATGACCTATCTGTACAACACGCTGGCGGTCAACCTGACCGCAGCGTCCTGGGGTGGCCTGCTGGATTGGACGGTGCACATTGTTGCGCCGGTTCTGGTGCTGGCGGTCGCGCCGCTGTTTCTGCTGCGCCGCCGCCTGATTCGCGCCATCGAGCGGCGGCGGCAAGCGGCCGCAAGCATTACCGTGGTCGGGCGCAATCGCGAAGACCGGGTCCGGATGCCGCGCGGTGGCTTCGTCTGCGCCGAAGCCCAGCAGAACTACGTGGTGCTCCGTTATCTGGACCAGACCGAACCCCGTGATCGCATGATCCGGGCCACACTGGCGGAGCTGGAACAGCAGCTTCCCGATGCCATGCGTGTGCATCGCTCCTGGCTGATCAATCCGCGCCGGGCGCAGGCCCGGCTGGGGAATGCGCGTAGCCGGCGACTCCGTCTGGACGGGTTCGCGGGAGAAGTTCCAGTGTCTCCCGGCTTCGATCTGCGTCTGCTGGATGTCGCCAGCGATTGAAGCGTGCGCAAATAAATGCCGCACTTGTGTGCGGCCCCGGTAAACCCGCGCGTGCGCTCGGGACCCCATCGCTCGATTTCCCGGCTGCGTAGCGCTTGCTCGGGCCCTCATATGCCAACGATTTCCGCCCGGCTCAATCGCGGCCCGACAGCCCTCGCCCGCGCATCCCGGTCACCAAAGCTTCATCTTCGTCAAACAGCGCTGGCCGACGTGGTCGGCGGCTGGCAGCATGGCGCGCTTCATGAACCGGAGTACACAAACATGCAGCATGCGTTCACTTCCCGGCTGGCCCTGGCGACCCTGCTGGCCATTTCGTTCCTCCTGTCCGAGAGCCGGGCGGAACTCGATGAGCAGGCGCTGGAGCGGCGTCAGGCGCAGATCGAGACCATTCTGGCGATCAGCCACTCGGCCATTGCCAACCCCGCGTTCCTGAACACCCCCGCCTGGCGGGAGTTCGAGCACTGGCTGCGTGGTGAAGAGCCCCTGAACCTGGACGACGCCGAATTTCGCGCTGCCTTCAATCGCGCGACCCGCACACTGCCGTTCACCCACTATCGCCTGTTCTGGCGCCAGCAGCAGGGCAGTGGCGCAGACGAGGGACAGAGGATCGTCCTTGAATCGCCCGCCCCCGATGTGGCCTTGCTGCGCGTCCCGAGTTTCGAGACCGATCCTGCCGATACCGCGGCCGTCATGGCGCGCGTCATCGCGGGTGGTTATCGCGATCTGATCATCGACCTGCGCGGCAACGAGGGCGGGTCGTTTCCTTCCGTGGTCGCATTGGCGCGTGCGCTTGATGGCAACGCCGCTGATGCCGGGGTATTTCTGACCCGCAAGTGGTTTGTCGAGCATGGCGACTATCCGGATGCGGCCGGCCGGGCGGAAATTCCAACCCTGCAGTCGCTGGATCTGGCGGCGTTTGCCGCGCAACTGGAATCCGATGGCGCAGTCCGGCTGGTGCTCCCGCCGCACGACCACCCGGTATTCGAAGGCCGGGTCGTGCTGCTGACCGATCACGATACCGGCAGCGCGTCAGAGCCATTCGTCTACATGCTGCAAACACGCGGGGTTCCGGTCATCGGTCAACCGACCGCCGGTGGAATGCTCAGTGCCGACCGCATTCCGGTCGACGACACCTTTGTGCTGTTCACTCCGGTCGCCGATTACATGACAGCCGACGGCGTGCGACTGGACCGTCTGGGCGTGAGGCCGGATATAGACGTTCCGGCCGAGATGGCACTGCAAGCGGCGCTGGAGTTCCTGGCCGGCACATGAAGCGTCGGCCGGGTGCGCCTGTCCGGCATCCGGAATCCAGTATCATCGTGC
>JBLRWT010000504.1:0-2295 GCA_047921095.1 Wenzhouxiangella sp.
GGCGCGTTTTGATGTCGAGCCACGACGACCTCCTGACGCCTGGTTTGCCGATGCAGCGCGGGCCGGGTTGACATCCGAGCTGGAGAAAACGGCCCTGATCATGGGCCTGGCCCTGCTCGAAGACCTGCCCGAGGATATGTACATTGCCTGCAATCTTTCGGCCACGGCCTTGCTCGATCCTGCCGTGCGCACGGTGCTGGATGATTTCGAGCTGTCGAGAGTCGTCATTGAACTGACCGAGCACGACATCGTGGCCGATTACGAGGCGCTGATCAAAATCATCGACGAACTGAGGTCCAGGGGGTTACGCATAGCAATTGATGATTTTGGCGCCGGATATGCCTGTTTTCGGCACATCCTGTTTTTGCGACCTGATCTGATCAAGCTGGATATGAGCCTGGTGCAGGATATCGACACTCAGGAGACCAAGCGTTCTTTGCTGGAGGCGATGATCGGTTTTGCCAACGCCAGTCGACAGACTCTGGTTGCCGAAGGGGTCGAGCGTCCATCGGAGTTGCGCACGCTGAGCAACATGGGTGTCGACCTTGCCCAGGGCTACTTGCTGCACAAGCCAATGGCCGGCGCCGACGTGCTCGGCCTCTGCCATCGGCGTCAGCCATGACGGGGATTTGATCCGGATCAAGCGGTTTGCCGGCTTCGTGGCCGAGCATGCATGCTCCACGAGCCGGGATACTTGCGTGACTACAGCCGACGTTCTTCCGCATATCAATGCAACCCTCAATGCAGCGGCCTGCGCCCTGCTGTTCGCGGCCCGAATCAGCATTGCCGGCCAAAGAGTCGCTGCGCATCGACAATTCATGCTCGGCGCCCTCGCCATCTCTGCCCTTTTTCTTGTTTCCTACGCAACCTATCATCTCACTGCACCCATTTTTCAGTTTCGCGGCAGCGGCATGGTACGTCCGTTCTATTACACGTTGCTGGTCAGCCATGTCATCCTGGCAGCACTCGCTCTTCCGGCCATTCTTGCGACCGCTGTGCTTGGATTACGTCGGTTCGATGCGCGACATCGCCGCTGGGCGCGCTGGGTCTGGCCGCTGTGGGTTTATGTCTCTTTGTCGGGTGTCATCGTTTACCTGATGCTTCACCATATCTACACCTGACGCGCTACCGCTCAAGAGCGGTCCGGCAACTGTGCCGGACCGGTGGGTGAGTCTGTCAGGAGGTTTTCTATCGCCTGTAGTACCCGCAGCTTGCCAGTTGGCGGTCACGCCTGTCGACTTCGCGCATGATTTGATTTCGGCTGCTGGTGTAAGCCCAGTTGTAATGGTCTTGATAGGAGGTCGACCAACGCGGATGACTGCCGGCGCAGCCGACGCGCCTGGCGTGGGTCACTTGTGCCATGGTCGTGCTGGCATACCACTCGGCCATGCGAGTCTGCTCATCGCGAACCGCATGCCGGTTCGAGCGATACGGCCGTTGCGCCTGGTAAGCCCCATGCCGGGCTGGTTGGCCATGGTGGATCTGCGAGCGACGAGCGTGGGGCGGCGGACCGACAACACTGAAGCTCGAGATCGTGACAATGGTGTCGCGCTTCTGGGCTTCGGCGGGCTGGGCAAGCAGCAGGCTGGCGGCGATGACGGTGACAAGCAGGACTGTTATGGTTTTCATGGCTGATCTCCAGATTGTTTTGAATGCAGGCCAAGATTGACCGGATGCCGGTAAATCAAGCCTGAATCCGAATTTCAGCCACCATTCATGCGTTTTGCGATCACTTCACACGGTCAACGCGACCTCGACATTGCCGGACTTGCGCAGGACATTGAAGCCGACATCCCTGGGATGTCGCCAGAAGGCCAGGTCGACCGTGCCGTCCGGCAAGTCCAGGTTGAAGATCTCGAGCTTGCGCATGCTGGGCGGCAACATGGGCTGATGAAAGCGCAGCTGTGGCTTGCTCAGGGAAAAGCGCATTCCGAGCGCGGCCTGGATCAGGTGAAAGATGGCCCCGCTGGCCCAGGCCTGGGGCGAGCAGGCGACCGGGTAGAGGGTCGGGTGCTGCGCGTCGACGCGCTTGAACCCGCAAAACAGTTCCGGAAGCCTTTTGGGTTCGAGCGAAAGACCGGCATCGAGCAAGCCGGTGATGATCCGCATCGCCTCGTCATGAAAGCCGTAGCGTGCCAGCCCGACCGCGATCATGCCATTGTCATGGGGCCACACCGAGCCATTGTGATAGGCCATCGGGTTGTAGCGCGCTTCCGAACTGGCGATGGTTCGAATGCCCCAGCCACTGAACGACTCGTCGGAAAGCAAGGTTCTGGCGACCAGTGATGCGCGTCG
>JBLRWT010000505.1:0-2293 GCA_047921095.1 Wenzhouxiangella sp.
ACGCATGTGGATGTGCGCTGGGCTGCGCCCTGAGCCTTTTAATTCACTGCCGCCCGGCGTTGCCGGCGCGAAGGCAATCACCGGGCGCTGCAGACGCTCCATCAGGCGACCGGCGACCAGTCCGACCACGCCCTGATGCCAGGTCTGATCAAACACGCACAGCCCCTGGACATCTCCTTCGATCTTTTCCGCCATGGCCTCAGCCTGGGTTTCTGCCAGCTTCTGCATATCGGCCTGGATGGCCTGGCGCTCGCTATTGAGTTGATCGAGCTGTTTGGCCAACGAGACTGCTTCCGAATCGGAATCCGAGACCAGGCAACGGATACCGATACTCATGTCGTCGAGTCGACCTGCGGCATTCAGGCGTGGTGCGGCCGCGAAACCCAGATCGCTTGCCTCGATGTAGCGCAGGTTGCGGCCGGCGACCTCCAACAGCGCCCTGATCCCGGGGCAGCATCGGCCGGCCCGGATTCGCTCCAGGCCCTGGTGCACCAAGCAGCGATTATTCTGATCCAGTGGTACCAGGTCAGCCACCGTCCCCAGGGCGACCAGGTCAAGCCACTGGTCAAGGCGTGGTTCCTGCCGGCCTTCAAACCAGCCCAGGCCTCGAAGATGCGAACGCAGGGCCATCACGGTATAAAACATCACCCCCACACCGGCCAGCGCTCGCGACGGAAACGAGTCGCCGGGAACGTTGGGGTTGACGATCGCATGAGCCTCAGGCAACTCAGGCCCGGGCAAGTGGTGGTCTGTGACGATCACCCGCATCCCCCGCGCCCGCGCCATGGCCACGCCCGACACGGAGCTGATCCCCTGGTCGACGGTCACCAGCACATCGGGTCCGGGCTCGGGAATATCGTTGACCAGGTCGGGGCTGAGTCCATACCCATGGCGAAAGCGATCAGGCACCAGCCAGCTTACATTCGCGGCCCCCATGGCTCGAAAGGCCCGGACAGCCAGTGCCGTGCCCGTCGCGCCATCGGCGTCGAAATCACCGACGACCTTGATGGAGCGGTTTTCCATGATGGCTTCTGCCAGGATCGAGGCGGCCGCATCCAGCCCGCCCATACTCGGCGGCAGCAGACTGGCCAGCGAGTAGTCCGGTGCCGCCTGCAGGCCCCGGCCAGAGAGAATCCGGGCGACAACCGAATGCACGCCGGCCATGGAGGAAACCTTGACCGCTCGGCGGCGGATTTTGACCAGGCGCATCACCCCGGTCCACTGTCCGCGCGACGCCAGAAGCACCACGCAGCCCCGGGATTCAGGGTCCAGGCGCGCTCTCGACTGGCCAGCTCCAGTACACGGAGGCGGCCGCTCCTGAGTCGCCGCCACAAGGGCTTCAGCCAGTCGTCCAGTGCCGCCAGGTTCTGCTCGGCACCCAGCTCGGGCTTGACCTGCCATTCGCTCAGGCTGCTTGCTGGCGGAAGCTGGTCACCATTCATTGCGTGGCCGGCCATCGCCAGCCAGCGCGCCAATGCAATCAAGACCGGGTCTGAACCGCAGACACTGCTGACGCGGGTTGACACTGTCTCCCGTAGTGGTAGCTTCCCTGCTCCCCAGAACCACAGCCCGCCAGGCTGCGTCGCGCCATTTCGATCATTATCGAGATGCTGATGCAACAGCATCTGAGCTTCGTTCAGCAGTTTTCTCCATGGCCGCGCATCCGCCCCGACCGGCAACACGTGATCCAGGCTTTGGCCGGAAACGGCCCAGGGTGGAATGAAACGGCAGGCTGGCGCCTGCTGAAGACGGAGGTATCCTCGTCCGGGCGCCGGCAGGTCGAATTGCAGGCCGTTGTCTGCAAACAACGCCGTTAGCTCCCCAGCCGCCACTGAAGCCGGCGCCAGTTCTGCCCCGGGCTGCATCCATACGGCGTTGAGGTCGGGAACAAGCTTGACAGGATCAGCGCGTATCCAGGCGCCATCGGCATCCTGAGGCTGGTCGAACAGACGCGTCAGCGGTGCGGGCGGCAACGCCTGACCGGTCAGCAATTCGGACTGGTAGTGCGAGATGTCGAGTCGGCGGCACCGGCCGCGCGCAAGGATGTGCCCTACCCGGCCCGGCGCCTGGCCTGCCTCGCGCAGCAAGGCTTCCAGTTCCGGCACCAGAACCACGATCACTGGAAGGTTTGGTGGTTGCGGATGGTCTTCAGCACTCTCGGTGGTTACGGCTTGCCACTATAGGAAACTTCGACGATTTCATAAACACGAGTGCCGTTGGGCGCCTGAAATTCGGCCACATCGCCCTCTTCCTTGCCAATCAACGCCCGCGCCAGCGGCGCACTGATCGACAG
>JBLRWT010000506.1:0-2289 GCA_047921095.1 Wenzhouxiangella sp.
GATCGCGGCCGTCGGCGGCCTGGCGGCGTTCGAAGCCCGGCTCCAGGCCAGCCAGCCAGTCCGGCGGCGCCTGCTCCGGCCGGCCGCCCTCCAGCCAGCCACGCAGGTTGTTGGTATTGGGCAGCGGGAACGATGGATCCTGTTCGCGGTTGGTCCAGAAATGCTCGGCCTCGCCATTGAGCGCCTCGCGCACCAGCACCTGCTCGACCACGAAGGCCGCGCCATACACGCCCAGCACGGTGGCAATCGAAATGGCCAGGATCTGCAGCACGAACACCCGGACCAGCTTGGTCTTGATGCTGCCGCGAAAGATTCGATTCAGTGCACTCATGGCAAGGGGCGAAACGCTGGGTCAGGCCGGCCGGGTGAAACGGTAGTGTCCCACCATCCACTCGGCTCCGCCACGCCAGGCAAACAGCTCTTCGCAGGCCATGAAGAACATCCGCCAGCGCTGTAGCTGCCGTTCGGGTTCTTCGCTTGCGCCCTGAAGGGCCGCAAGGGCTTCGGCGCGGCTGCGGTCCAGCTTGTCCAGCCATGCCCGGGCAGTTCGGGCATAGTGCCGACCATTGACCATCCAGCGTTGCTCGATCGCGAGATCATCCTGGAACCATAACAGGGTATCGGCCGCAGGCATCAGGCCGCCGGTGAAGAAGTGCCGGCCCATCCAGTTGCCCTGCCCTTCGGTCTCGAACGGATAGACCAGGTGGCGATGGCAGAAGATGTGCACGAACAGCCGACCGTCCGGCTTCAGCCAGCCAGCGATGCGGGCCAGCAGATCGCGATAATTGCGTACATGCTCGAACATTTCCACCGACACCACGCGGTCGAACTGCCGGTCCAGTGTCAGTTGGTTGACATCCCGGGTCAGGACTTCGAGGTTGTCCAGACCACGCCGACCAGCCTCTGCCAGGATGTATTCGCGCTGCGAGGCGGAATTCGACACCGCCAGGACGCGGCTTTGCGGGTAGTGCCCGGCCATCCACAAGGTCAATGATCCCCAGCCGCAGCCCAGTTCCAGGATGTCCTGGCCGTTGTCCAGCCCGGCCCGTTCGCAGGTCAGCCGCAGCATGCAGGCCTCGGCCTCGTCGAGATCATCGCAGCCATCCGGCCAGAACGCCGAGGAGTACTTCAGGTGCTGCCCCAGCACGGCCCGGTAGAAAGCCGCCGGCACTTCATAGTGCTGCTCGTTGGCCGCGTCGGTCTCGATCGCGATCGGCGATTGTGACAGTTCGGAAATCATCGCGGCGCAGCGTTCGGAGGCGGCCTGTGGATCACCGCGAGATTCGTCACGCAGCCGGTTATCGAGCAATTTTCGAATGGCAATCCGGATCAGGAAATCCGGAACCATCCGGCGCTCGGCAAGATCGATCAAATTCATGCCTACCAGACTCCCGATTGTTGCGGTGATGGTTGTTTCGGCGCGAGATCGGTGCCTGCCGCACCGGTTGCCGCCTGGCGAAACAGCAGCGCTACCACCAGCGCCCAGACCGGCCCCAGGCAGATCAGCACCAGCCAGACCGGAGCGACCCAGGCCACCGCGCCGAAGCCGGCTGCGGCCGCGTAGGACAAGGGCGAGGCGAAGGTCGCGACCAGCGCGAGGATTCGCCATCGATGACGGAAGGCGGCCAGCGAATGGTTGACGGTCAGCCCCAGCGCCAGCCACAGCATCACAAGCCAGATCGGCGCGAAACCTTCGAACGGCACCACGGTGGCATATTCGACAATGCCCAGCCGCGGCCAGAGGGTATCGAGCAACAGCCCGGCCAGCACAAACGATGTGACCGTGGTCAGGTCACGCGGATGCCGGCGTGCCGGCGCAAGCTGCCACAGCGCAAAGCTGCCGACGACCAGGATTGCGGGCCAGATCAGGCCCTGTCCCGCCCCGATCACGCAGGCCGGCCAGCTTGCCTGAAAGAATGCCTGGTTGATCCAGAAGTTCCGGCGCGTCATGCGACCCAACCCGGCCGGCGGTAAGCTGGACGCGCCAGCAGCAGTTGCACGTCGCTGATCGCCCGCTCGCGAAATGCGCCCTCGCAATAGGCCAGGTAGAAGCGCCAGCGACGCCGGAAGGCATCGTCGTAGCCCATCGCCCGGATCTCCGGCCAGGACGTCTCGAATCGCTCGCGCCATTGCTCCAGTGTCAAGGCATAGCTGTCGCCGAAATCGAAAAGTTCGACCAGACCGAAGTCGGAAGCACGCGCCATGGATGCGGTGATTGCGCTGATCGACGGAATGAAGCTGCCCGGAAAGATGTAGCGCTTGATGAAATCGACGCTGTTCAGGGCCGAG
>JBLRWT010000507.1:0-2251 GCA_047921095.1 Wenzhouxiangella sp.
CACCCGGTTTCAGACAGCGCTCGGCGACCTTCATGTAGGTAGCGTAATTGCGGCTGCCGACATGTTCAACCATGCCGACCGAGGCGACATGATCGAAGGATTCGTCAATGTCGCGGAATTCACGATAGTCGCAAAGCCGGATATCAACCGGCAGCCCCGCGCAGCGCTCCCTGGCCAGCATGGCCTGCTCACGCGATACCGTGACGCCAACCACCTCGACCCCGTAAACCTCGGCCGCATACTGGGCCAGACTGCCCCAGCCGCAGCCAATATCGAGCAGACGCTGTCCGGGCTGCAGGTCCAGCTTGCGACAGATCAGATCGAGTTTGGCTTCCTGGGCGTCATCCAGGCAGTCGGCTGAGCGCCAGTAACCACAGGAATAGACCATGCGCCGATCCAGCATGCGCTCGAACAAGTCATTGCCAGCATCGTAGTGGCGTTCGCCAACTGTGAAGGCCCGACGTGGCGATTGGGCGTTGATCAGGCGCTGCCACAGGTACTGCGGCACGACGCTCCAGGACAGCTTCAAACGATTCTGCAGCTGATGACTGAAGATGCGTTCCAGGAACTGGTCAAGGGCGCGACAGCGCCACCAACCGTCCATCCAGGCCTCGCCCGCGCCCAGCGAGCCGTGACCGAGTACGCGACCGAACCAGCGCTCGTCCAGTACCTCGATATCCCATGGACGCCCGCCATTGACTTTAACATCGGCCTGCTGCAACAGCCCGGTGACCAACTTACCCGCATGATCTGCCATGATCATTGCCCTTTTGTCTTGCCAACAACCCAAGTCTAGCGCAAAAAACCAACCCAGCCAACCGGGGCTCGCGTCGTTCGGCCATCGACGGTAAAAGCCTCTCGCCAAGGCACGCCCTTGACGGCACTACGGCCGCGCTTCTTGCGCTGGAGCGCAAAACGCCCGTCCTTCGTTGCCTGGGCTAAGACGCCAAGGGCGCCAAGAAAGACAAGATAATTAAATAAAACCAGGTTACTGCTACCCTGCAATCCCTTTCAGGGAAATCAACTAAATTGACCTTTTCTTCTTGGCGAACTTGGCGCCTTGGCGTCTTGGCGAGAACTTTTTCTTCTTTGCAAACTTTACGTCGTGGCATGTAACTGTGGTAAGGTGCGCGCTGCGTTGGGCTGGTCGAAGTGGGCCGGAGATAACCAACGCCCTCTCGCGGATTGAATGTACGCCAAGGCCTTTCCCCGATTTGTTTCCGGTTCGATTTGTTTCGAGCCAATTCCCTACGCCTTGGTTTACAAGGAACACACAATGCAATTTGATACCCTCGGCCTCAAGGCTGAGCTTCTGCGCGCGATCAACGAGCAGGGCTACACAGAACCCACACCCGTTCAGCAGAGCGCCATTCCGGTTGTTCTGGATGGCCACGATGTCATGGCCAGTGCCCAGACCGGCACCGGCAAGACGGCTGCCTTTACCTTGCCACTGCTGCAGAAACTGACCAGCGGCGGACCCAGACGTGGCCATACGCTGCGCGCCCTGATCCTGACGCCGACCCGTGAACTGGCCGCCCAGGTCCATGAAAACCTGCGCGCCTATGGTCGTCACCTCGATATCCGCTCGGCCGAGATCTTCGGCGGGGTCAACATCAACCCGCAGATCACCAAGCTCAAGCGCGGCGTCGATGTACTGATCGCCACCCCGGGCCGGTTGATGGACCACATGCAGCGCGGCACGATCAATCTGAGTCAAGTCGACACGCTGATCCTGGATGAAGCCGATCGCATGCTCGACATGGGCTTCAAGCCGGCCATCGACCGCATCGTCAAGGTGCTGCCCAAAAATCGCCAGACCCTGCTGTTTTCCGCAACATTCTCGAAAGACATCACCGAACTGGCACGTAAATTTCTGAACGATCCGGTCCGGATCGAAACCGCGGCCCCGAACTCGACGGTTGAAGCCATTGCCCAGAAGGCGATCACGGTCGACCAGAGCCGCAAGCGCGAGTTGCTGTCGTGGATGATCGGTTCGGAAAACTGGCGTCAGGTGCTGGTCTTTACCCGCACCAAGCACGGCGCCAACCGCCTGGCCAAGCAACTGGCGGCCGATGGCCTGCCAGCAACGGCCATTCACGGCAACAAGAGCCAGGGTGCGCGCACCAAGGCCCTGAGCGAGTTCAAGACGAACAAGGTCCGGATCCTGGTAGCAACCGATATTGCCGCCCGCGGCCTGGATATCGATCAGCTCCCGCACGTGGTCAATTACGAGATTCCCAACGTGGCCGAG
>JBLRWT010000508.1:0-2264 GCA_047921095.1 Wenzhouxiangella sp.
GTTATGCTTCTGTAGGCCTGTAGGCATTCCCACGCGGGAGCGTGGGAACGAGGGCGCGGGGGCGGGGGATTTGCCGACAACCCTGTTGCCGGATCAGGACGTCGAGCAGTTGCCGGGTGCTTTGTTGCCAGGTGAGCCAGGGCATCCGGGTGGATGCCGGGGCCTGCCCTTCGGCGTACTGTGCTTGCCAATCGAGCAGGGCGTCGGCGAGCGCCTGCGGGCTGTTGCCGCTGAAGTAATAGGCGTGGGAACCGGCGACTTCGATAAATACCGGCAGGTCGCGGGCGATGATCGGCAGTTGGTGCTGGGCGGCTTCGATCAGCGGCAGGCCGAAGCCTTCGCCTTCGGAGGCGGCCAACAAGGCGCTGGCGGCCTGGTAAAGCGCCATCAGCAATTCGTCGCTGATGCCTTGAAACCAGAACAGGCGGTGGCCGTTTTCGGGGTGTTTTTTCAGGCGCTGCACCAGTTCGTCGACCATCCAGCCTTGATTGCCGACGATGATCAGGTTGACCGCCCGGTGTTGTTGCCAGAGGATTTCGCAGGCGGCCAGTGCCTGGGCATGGCCTTTGCGCGGCTCTACGGTGCCGACCATCAGCAGGTTGGTCTGTCCGTGCAGTTGTTGCATGATGCGCTGGTGCTCGGCGCTGATGCCGTAGCTGGGCGCGCTGGCGAGAATGTCGGCGCCAAGGTGGAAATGGCCGATATGCAGGGGAATGACCGGGCTGTCGGTGGCGGCGGTTTGCACACCGGCCTGTTGGGACTGGGCGCTCAGCCAGTCCACCAGTTCGTCGGCGACCGCTTGCGATATGCACACCAGTCCGTGAGCGACGTCGGCAAGGGTGTCCAGCCAGGCATGGAAGTGGCGTTCGGTGTCGGCAGGAAAAACCTCGGGACGCAGCACCGGCAGCAGGTCGTAAACGACGAAGTAGATTTGAATGCCACGGTGGCGCAAGCGCATCAGCAGGTCGTGGTTGCGGCGTGTGCCGTCGAGGTAGAGATCCAGTCCCAGGAAGAGGTCGCCGGGGCTGAACTGAACGGCGTCGTCGCTCAGGTCTATTGGCGTTTCGCCGATGAGTTCGACGGTGTAGCGCCGGGCATGGCGGTAACAGCCAGCGTCATCGTAGACCGACTCTATCCGGTATCCGGCGGGCGGTTCGATCAGCAGCTGCTGGAGCACGCTGCGCACCACGCGCTGAATGCCGGTTTTCAGGTCGATCTGAACCAGCGCGGAGATGTCGACCCAAAGGGTTTTGGGGGGCATGCCGGGTTGGTTTTCGGCGATACTTTCGGCAATGGCCAGGGCGTCCTGCTCACTGGGCGCCTGGGCGCGGTAAAGGCTGGCCAGGGTCTGGATAAGCTGTTGGTAGTGGCTACGCACGCTATGGCTGCTGAGCTGTTCAATGGCGTGATGGTAGCTCTCCACGATTTGAGCGGGGTGGTGAGTCGCACGGGCGTAGGCAATAGCGTGCTGACTGAGTTGTTGGCAATACTCGGGTTGGGTGCGCAGGGTGTAAAGGGCTTCGGCGAGTTGGGCATCGGTAAAATCGTCGGGGAGTTTGTGCAGGGCGTGTTCCGGCAGCTCGGCTGCGGCGCCGTTGTTGTTGATGAGGGTGGGCAGGCCGTAGGTCAGGCAATCGAGGATCGAGGCCGAGGTTTCGCCGCGACTTTGGCTGCGAAGCTGCACCGCGAGGTCGGCGGCGGCCAGATAGGTCTGGTATTGCTCGGGGCTGACGTAGCCGGTGATGGCGATGCGGGTTTGACAGCCACTGGCGGCGATGATTTCGGCAATGCCCTGACCGTAGGCGCTGGGGTCTTCACCGCCGACAAAGATCAGGTGACAGTGAGGATCGTGAATTAACGGCGAGTCCAGCCAGGCTTGCAGCAGACGCTGATTGAGCTTGGTTGTCCCCATCAGGCCAAAGCTGCAAATAATGAAGTCTTCAGGGTGGATGGCCAGTTGTTGGCGGGCGTTGCCGCGATCAATGTCGGCAGGCTGAGCGCGCAGCAACGGCAGTATCTGCCAGTCCTGGGCGGCTTGCTTGCCGTAGTGCTGCCCGGCAAGCTGCCCGGCAAATTGGGAATGGACGATGATGCCGGTGGCCTGCTGGAGCACGGTTTTGTTGCAGGGATATTGCCAGACGGCGGCTTCCAGGCCGTCGCGCTGCAAGCTGATCAGGGCTTGATAACCGTGTGCCTGGTAAAGCGCCTTTTTAAAGGCGGTAGGCTGGTCGCCGACGCGCTCGCTGTTGCTGAGCACGCCGCTG
>JBLRWT010000509.1:0-2260 GCA_047921095.1 Wenzhouxiangella sp.
GCACACCGCCCCGGGAGAGTCCGAACCCAATCTGGCTACGACCTTCGACGAGGGCACCCCGGGCGGCCAGACCCGCTCGGTGGTGTGCCATCGAGGCGAGTGCATCACCGACACCTGGGCCGAGCCCATCGACGCGGCCTCCGCCGCGCTGATGGTCCACGAGGCGCGCGGGGATTTTGTGATCTCGGAATCGATCGGAGCCAGGACCGAGTGGGTGGTGACCTATCCGACCATGGGGTATTACCCGGATGGCCATCCGTTGAAAGGGGCGGTGGTTTCGCTTTACCTGGCAGATCGGTCGGGAGCGTTCGTCGAGCCCTCACCGGACGTCATTCCCATTCCTCCTCCCAGTGATTTCAGGAACAAGACCACCTACTGGGTCAGCCACCTGCAAAGCGTCAACTTTCTCGACTTCAACCAGTCGGGTGATGAAAGCTTCGTGGATCTGCCGACCTCGATCTTCGCGCTTGAGCACCACGTGCAGTTTCCAACCGGACTCGGGCCAGGAGGAGAGTTTCTCGCCATCCCGGAAAGCGGACAAGCACGGGCAGGTTTTGAGTCCGAGGAAGGACAGCTCGTTTCCGACACCGGGCGGCGCTACCTCGGCCGCCCGGCCATCGTCTGGCTGTTCCAGGAGTTCGAAAACGGCGTGCTGGAAGCCGGGGACGGCGCGCAGCAAAAAGCAAACTATGGCAATGCTTTTATGTCGTCCTATTTTTCAATACCACCTAAGGAGCACCTCTGATGATCAAGTGGCTATTTCCAGTTTTATTGGTTGTCTGCACTGGTTCCATGAGCGCCATGCCGATGGAGCATCGCATCCACATTCCAGACGACGAATCTCAATGGGTCAACCGCATCTATGTGCTTCTTCGGGATGATGTTTCGGACCAAGAGCTGTCAAATATGGTCCTGGATCTGCATTTTTCTCCCCCCTCGGCCCGACTCATTCCTGCTCTCCGAGATGCTCGAATCGTTCGCGCCAGCTTTCTCCTTCCATCTGTCGATAACCTTTCCTGATTACGTATGTTTCTCAGCTATTGAGAGGGCCATTTGATAATTTCGTAACCACCTTAGAAACAGGAGGTTACGTCATGGCCCGAAATGCGATTCAGTTTCAAAAAGGTCTGAGTTTGCCGAAATTCCTCGAAAAATACGGAACCGAAGCTGCCTGCAGGGAAGAGCTGTTCAAATTGCGCTGGCCTGATGGCTTCCGCTGCCCGGAGTGCGAGAACAACACCTACTGCGAGTTGAAGAGCCGACCGGTGATGCAGTGTCATCGGTGCCATCATCAGACCTCGCTGACCGCCAGGACGCTGTTTGAGAAGACCAAATTGCCCCTGACCACCTGGTTTTTGGCGATTTTCCTGCTCACGCAGAGCAAGTCGGGACTGTCGGCGATGGCGTTGGCGCGTCATCTCGGGGTGTCGTACAACAGCGCCAGACTGCTCAATCACAAGATCATGCAGACCATGCGCGAGCGCGACGACAGCAAGCCGCTGACCGGCTCGGTGCAAGTCGACGACGCGTTCTGGGGCGGCGAGCGCCGGGGCGGTAAACGTGGTCGCGGTGCGGCCGGCAAGACGCCGTTCGTGGCCGCCGTGGCCTGCAGTGCCGATGGCCGTCCGCTGGCCATGCGCATGACGCCGCTGCAAGGCTTTCGCAGCGACTCGATCGACCGCTGGGCGCGGCAGCACCTGGCGCCCGAGGCCGAGGTGACCTCCGACGGATTGCCGTGCTTTCGCGCCATCGTCGAAACCTGCCCGCACTGGAGCATCGTCACCGGCGGCGGGCCGGCCAGTGTGGAGAGAGAGGAATTTACCTGGGTCAACACGATGCTCGGCAACGTGAAAAACGCGATCCATGGCACCTATCACGCCATCGCCGGAAAGCATCTGGGCCGCTACCTCGGTGCCTTTGCCTATCGGTTCAACCGCCGATTCGAGCTCGCTCGGATGATCGAACGCTTCGTCTATGTGGCCTGCCGGACCGCGCCGCTGCCTTATCGCTTCGCTAGGATGGCTGAAATACATACGTAATCAGGTATGTATAAGAGGTTCTTCATCAATCCTCCGGCCACCGCGCAAGGCGTTCCATGAGCCAGACAGAACCGCCCGCCCCAGGCGCCGCGCCGAGCCCCCGGCCGGTCCTGGTGCTCGGCGCCAGCGGCTACATCGGCGGGCACCTCGCGCCGCGGCTGGCGGCGGCCGGCCGCCCGGTGCGCGCTGTGGCGCGGGACGCGGCCGCGCTGGAGCGCAGC
>JBLRWT010000510.1:0-2256 GCA_047921095.1 Wenzhouxiangella sp.
CAGCGATACGATGCGCCAGGGCCGTTTGCGATCCTGTTCGACCTGGCGCCAGCGGCCGACCACGACATCGGCTTTTTCGGACCGGAAAATAAAAAGATTGGTCCCGCAAATCGATCGATCACTGAACCGATAACGGGTTCGTCGACTGCCTGGAAAACGCTCGATCACTGCCTTCCAGTCGACCAGCGCGACCTGGAGATCGGCATTCGAGTTCGCAGCAAGCAATTGGTCGAACCATTGATGGCTCAATAGCGGATGGTCGCCGGTGGCAAGCAGTACGGGACGGGTGCGGTCAGCCGCCGCAAGTGCCTTGGCAACGCTCTGGCTGGGCGAGCCGGCAGGTTCTATCCACACCAGCTGGCCGGCCGCGAGCGCGGCTGCATCGACCGCCGCAACGTAGTCCGGGCTGCTAGGAGCCACCAGAAGCACGCGATTCGTGCCAGGCCAACCGACAAGGCAACGCAGTACGCGTGTCAGCATGGCTTGCCCGGCCACGGGGACCAGGGTCTTGCCTGCGACACCAGCCGCTGTCGCCAGCGGGTCGCCGGGACCTCGGTCCCCGGCCAGCACAATGACATCAACTGGCGAAGCCATTTTCATTCAGTTGGTCAGCTGCTGTTGGAACAGGCGGTAACGCTTGTAAAGATGCCCGCCCATGGCCTCGATCAGTGAATTCATGCCTTGATTCGTCTCCAGTATCCATGAAAGCTCAACCTGCCGGATGCCATCAGCATGCAGCGCATGTCGGACCTGATCAATCATCCCGAAGCTGATCGCAGCACCCAGCGGTCCACGCTGGTAACTGCTGCGCACACCCATCAGTGGCACTCGCGAGGTTGTGGCCACACGCCGCTTGAGTCGCGACAGCAGCTTCAACCAGCCAAAGGGGAGCAGGCGGCCGTTCAGATCAGCAATCAACTCGTTGATATTCGGCAACGCGACCATGAAACCAGCCGGATGGCCGTCGACTTCGGCGATACAGGTATAGCCGGGGCGAATGATCTGGCGCAACTCGCGCCCCATGTGGTCGAATTCCGCTTCGGTCAGTGGCACGAAACCCCAGTTCGAACACCAGGCGTCGTTGAAGATATCACGCAGCAGCGTTATTTCCTGAGTGTATCGGGAGAAATCAATCGGTCGAAACCGGACCCGATCGCCTGTGCGCCTCACCAGGCGCGTCATTGCCGGCGGCGGATCGAAATCCGGGGCCAGGCGGTAGGCGAGCAGATCCATGGCCTTGGTAAAGCCCGCAGCCTCGAGGCGGTCCGCATACCAGCTCGGAGTGTGCCCCATCATCACCATTGGCGGCGTATCAAGCCCCTCGACGAGCAGGCCACAGGTCTGGTTGACTCCAAGGTCATACGGCCCGCGGATAACCTGGCACCCCTCTGACCGCAGCCATTCGGCTGCCGTCCGAATCAGGGCAGCGAAGACATCTTCCGAGTCGAACGCCTCCAATTGGCCGAAGTAGCCGACTTTCTGCCCATTCTCGAGTGGCTGCAGATCATCAACCTGCGCACTGATGGTACCGACCACCCTGCCCTCCTGCCTCGCCAGGAAGGGTATTGCCCTGGCGTGGGCAAACCACGGATGCCGTTGTGACCACTGTCGGCGACGTTCGTATCGCAGCGGCTCGACCCAGCAAGGATCAGTGGCATATACTTGGCGCGGAAAATCGAGGAACTCTTTCCAGTCATGGCGGTCGTTCACGGGTTGGACTACTGTTTTCCCAAAGCTGGAATCGATTGGTTGCAAAGGCTTCATGGATGTTCCGGATAAGCGAAAATCGTTTTGACTGCCAGGCTGATTGGAGTCGGAGATGGGTTATATGAACATATTTTCAACGCCCCTGAGGGGGTGTTTTCGAAAATCAGTGTTTTCATCGTCTCCGCGGGCACTTATAATGGCAGGTTATCGTCTGACTATAATAAGAATGGCAAGCTGGACGCTACAACAAGAAGGGAAAATACGATTTTGATTCAGCACCCTACTCCGACCAACAACTCGCTGCCCCTGAAGACGACCGGCTACCGGAATCTGGCAGAAGCGCTGGATTACGCTTCCCAGGGAACCACGGGCTGTAATTTCTACAATGGCCGCGGTGAGTTGTCTTGTGTCCTGAGTTACGCAGAACTGCGTAGCCAGGCGCGAGCGCTGGCGCGACGTCTGCACGGGCTTGGGTTGAAGCGAGGCAGCACGATCGCCCTCGTCGCCGATACCCACCCCCATTTCCAGGTGTTTTTCTTCGCCTGCCAG
>JBLRWT010000511.1:0-2253 GCA_047921095.1 Wenzhouxiangella sp.
GTGACAATTGCCTCATCGGTTTCGCGCAAGCGGGCATCCAACCAGAAATGCTCGGTATTGATCCGCCTCAAGGCAGCCAGGCGTACGCTGGCCGCCTCGTCGTGCTGGGCCAGGCGGGCCAGTTCGGACCTCAGCTCGGGATCGTCGCTCTCGTTGACCGCCAGGGCCCTGACCTCAGGGTCCTTGTGCTGCCACGGTTTCTTGAAAATTCGTGATTTCAGATTCATCGGAACTGCCACGTTTCCACGGGATCAATCCCTATAGGGTACAGGGGACGCCACCCCCGGACCAGAGGCGTCAATAGTTTTTGACAGTGGTGTACTATAAACGCGCTGTCCGCCCAGCGCCGCGGGCTTCTCCAGCCCACGATTCTTCAAAATTCGAATAACGGAAAATCAGCTCGTGTCCAAGTCGCAAAAAGAACCCACCTATGCGCAGGCCCTTATTCCGCTACTGGCATTGATTGTCATGCTGGCCAGCTCGGTTTGGTTGTTTGGCGATGATTCCTCGTACGGTCCCAACCAGATCGCATTGCTGGTCGCCGCAGCAATTGCGACCCTCATCGCCTTTCGCAATGGTTATGACTGGGCGCATGTTCAGCAGGGAATCACCAATGGGATATCGGTCGCCCTCGGTGCCATTCTGATCATTTTGATGGTGGGCGCACTGATCGGCACCTGGTTGCTTGCCGGCATCGTGCCCACGCTGATCTACTTCGGGCTTGAACTGCTGAGCCCAACCTGGTTCTATGCCGCAAGCTGTCTGATTTGCGCCATAGTCGCCCTGTCGATCGGCAGCTCCTGGACGACAGCAGCCACGATCGGTGTGGCCCTGATCGGCGTTTCGGCCGGGCTCGAGATGTCCGTGGCCGTCACTGCCGGAGCGGTTTTGTCAGGCGCCTATTTCGGCGACAAGATGTCACCGCTGTCGGATACCACCAACCTGGCTCCCGCGGTCAGTGGTTCGGAACTGTTCAGCCACATCCGCTACATGACCTGGGTATCGATCCCGGCCCTGATCATCTCTCTCACCATTTATGTGCTGATGGGATTTGCCGGCAACAGCCAAGGCGACACGGCAGGCCTGGTCCAGATGCAGGACCAACTCCAGGAAATGTTCAATATCAACATCTTCATGTTGATTCCCCTCGCTGTTCTGTTCGGTCTGGCTGTTGCGGGCAAGCCCGCCCTCCCCAGTATTTTCATTGGCGCAATGCTGGGGGCGGTCTGGGCGATCCTGTTCCAGCCCGAGCGAGTGGCAGAGATGGCGGCAGGTGAAAACTGGGTCGCCTCCCTGAAGGTCGCGTGGCTCGCTCTGTCCGACGGCACCGTGGTCGAAAGCGGAGACGATGCCCTCGACAGTTTGCTGAGCGGGGGAGGGATGTCCAGCATGCTCAACACCGTCTGGCTGGTGATCTGCGCCATGACATTTGGCGCCGTCATGGAGTGTTCCGGCCAGTTGCAGAAGCTGCTCAATGGCATCGTCGGCATGATCAAGGGCACAGGTTCCCTGGTCGCCACCACCATCCTGACCTGTTTTGGCACCAATGTTCTGACTGCCGATCAATACATGGCCATCGTGCTTCCGGGGCGCATGTTTCGGGCCGAGTTCCGCGCGCGCGGCCTCGATCCGCGGGTACTCTCACGCAGCCTTGAAGGGGGCGGCACGATCACCTCACCCCTGATCCCCTGGAATACCTGTGGCGTCTTCATGTTCGGTGTCCTTGGCGTCAGCCCGCTCGCTTATGCCCCTTATGCCTTCTTCCTGTTCCTGGTTCCGGCAATCGGCATCCTTTACGCCATCATCGATTTCAAAATTCTTCGCATCGAAGAGCCCGCGCACGACCTGCAGATGGAGGTCAGTCGGTCACCCCAGGTTACTGGCTCATAGCCCCCGACAGCATGAGCGCGAACGAGATCGCCTGATTACGGTCATAATGTAGAGAGCCGACCAGGGGCGGTCGGTTCAATACCAATTTGCAGGTGGGCAGAATCATGGTAATCCGAATTCTTGTAATCCTTGTGGTGGTTGCGGCGCTAGGCCTTGGGCTGTGGTGGTACGAAAGCTACGTTCGAGATATGGTCGAGCCCGAACCGGAAACCCGGCTTGTCGAAGAACCGCCGCCGCAACCACGCTATCCGGTTCCGGTGCCTGAGCCCATCAGGGAGCCTGGACCCGACAGAGTGGTCGACGAAACCCTTGCTCCGGAACCCGAACCGTTGCCAGCGCTCGAGGAGAGCGACGAGCCGATAG
>JBLRWT010000512.1:0-2253 GCA_047921095.1 Wenzhouxiangella sp.
TCGCAGGCGCTCGAATCGATGCCCGGGCGCTGCATGCCGCGCTGGTCGGTGTCGATGCCGAAATCGGCAACGCAATCACCGGCGGATTCAATCGCCACGCTGCTGCGGCCCAAGGCATGGGTCAACGTCGGCCCGCCGTTGTCGGCCAGTGGCTGCAGTGCAATATCGGACAGGCTGGTGGCCGTGCCGGTGCAGCTAATGTCGGTGGCCAGGCTGTTGGAATGGCTGGTGGCCTGGGTGCTGCAGGCGGTCTGGCCGGCTTCTGCCTGAAAGATCAGGCTGTTGTTGAGGGAAAACTGGGACTCGTCGATAAATTGTGTCGGAGGTACCAGGTGAATACCGTCGGCTCCGGAAGCTGCGGTGTTGTTGGCAAGGGTTGTGTGCATGAGCGCGGCGTTGCTGCCTCTTATCAGGTGGATTCCGCCGCCTTGCCCGTCGTCACCCTGTGCTGAGTTGCCGGATATTGTGGAGTTGTTGAGAAAAATCTCGCTGTTAAGGTCAACATACAAACCGCCGCCCCGTGAAACACTACCAGGACTTTCGGTGGTATTCCCGGATATCGTGGTGTTGTTGTTGTTGACATTGGCTTGATAGATAAACATTGCGCCACCAGCAGATGGAAAATCTCCGGTGACGGAATTGTTGATAATCCGGCTATCGTTCAGGGTGAGGTTCGTCCCACGCACAAATAGTCCTCCGCCGTGCCTCGCGACCGAGTTCCCGGCGATCATCACATCGGTCAGTATCATGTTGCCCTGACCCAGCCATGCGCCACCACCATATCGCGAGTCACTCCCGCCATTCACTGAATTACCGGTGACCACAACATTGGTCATCTCGACATCAGGGCTTTGAATGAACAAGGCACCTCCCATGCTGTTTGTTGTCGTATTGTTCGAGAATGTGCTGTCGAAAATGGACGTTGTCTGACCTGGACCGGTACCTACGAGTAAGCCGCCAGCGGCGGAGAGGGCGGAGTTTCCGGAAACGGTGCTGTCGATCATGTAAAGACTGCCGTCTGCGTCTGCGCCCAGAGCTGCACCACCCACCGATCTATCAGCGGAATTGTCGCTGACCGTACTGCTGATTAGATTCAGGTTGCCATCCGGCACCCACAATCCACCGACATCCCGTTCAGTGGAATTCCGGGTTACTGAGCTGCTGGTCAGGCTGAGATTTCCATTCCTGACTAATATCCCACCCACGCTGGAGCTTTCGGTCGAACTGTCGGAAACCGTTACATGATCCAGATCGAGGTCGGCGAAATTTACATGGACCGCACCACCATCGCTACCCGACTCGAATCCATTGGTCAGCGTCATCCCCGTCAGGCCGACCACGAACTCGCTGGCCATTGAACCTTCGATGAACAAGATTCTCGACTGCGCGTTGCCGTCGATCACAATGCCGCCGGCATCGTCGACCACCGGGCCGGTGATCGACAGGTCGTTGAAGACCTCGAGCTGACCGGCGGCAAGCGTGATCGTCGCTTGGGCCAGGCCCGGGTCGAACACGATCTCGTCGGCGCCCAGACTGCCGGTGCTGCAGCCGTCGACCGGCATACCCGTATTGGCCGACTCGATCGCCGCGCGCAGGGTGCAGTCTTCCGGAAAGTCCCCGAGCGCGCCATCGGCGCTGGAGTCGACGGTAATCGTTGCCGCGTGCGCGGCGCCTGAACCCAGCGCCAGGGCAACGCCGATCGCGCGGGTCAGGGAACGGGTGACCGGCGATTGGCGCCGGTTGCGTTGCTTGGCGGAATTACGTGTGCTCATTGGCAACCTCGAGTTAGTCATTCAGTTCCACCGGCGCGGGCTGAAGAACCTCGAACCCGTCGGCAAATTCGATGTCGGTGGTACAGGCCACATCGGCGTCGGCCACGTCGGCGCCGTTGATGGTGCCGGTGGCGTTGGCGATCTGGCAGTCGTGGGCGTTGGGAACAAGCTCGGCGGTGACTTCATATTCGGCACCGTCGGGCAGCACGGCAGGGAGCACGTAGTCGTTGTCGATATCGAACAGCAGAAGTGGTACCTCATTGAGGCCGAGCACCAGGCCGGGCAGCTTGAGGCCGGTGACCGAACCGCCGACGCGAAAGCCGGCTTGGCATTCGACCGTCACGTCGGTGACATCGGCGCCGTTGATGGTGCCCATGCCGTTGGCGACCGAGCAGAACTGGTCGGGATCAACCGGCTGGACGCTTACATCAACGTCGTAGGTCGAGCCATCGGTCAACGTATTAACGAACGTGAACGAACC
>JBLRWT010000513.1:0-2250 GCA_047921095.1 Wenzhouxiangella sp.
CCGCAGGCATGGCTGAGCAACAGGTTGCGCTGCAGCTTCGTCAGTTGGTCTGGACTGACACGCTTGCTGGCCAGCGCGCCGAAACCGGTGTTGACCCCGTAAATGGCTTCGTCACGCTCGAGGGCGCGATCGACCACCAGGCGCGAGCGTTCTACAGCGCCACTGTCGGACCTGAGCTCGTTCAAACGCGCCGTGAGATCGGAATACAGCGATGCAATGCGGATTGAAGATGTCATTGGGATGGCCCTGTAGGGACACGATAACAGCCCGGGATGGTAGCAGAGGGCTCAATGAGGATGCAGCATCATTGGCGGGTTAACACAAAAGAGATTGAACCACAGAGGGCACAGAGGGCACAGAGAAATAGAATTGCATTTTGCTCTGTGACCTCTGTGTCCTCTGTGGTTAATGCTTTTGCCTTGATTCTCCGGCAACCGAAAACCCTGCCGTCAGGCGGGTTATTCGGTCTTCAGCATCGGGACGTCGACGCCGCGTTCCCTGGCGGTGGTGATCGCCTCGTCGTAGCCGGCGTCGACGTGGCGGAAGACGCCCATGCCGGGGTCGGCGGTCAGCACTCTTTGCAGGCGCTCGGCGCCCGACTTCGTGCCGTCGGCCAGGCTGACCATGCCGGCATGGAGGGAATAGCCGATGCCGACGCCGCCGCCATGGTGGACCGACACCCAGCTCGCCCCGCAGGAAGTATTGACCAGGGCGTTGAGGATGGGCCAGTCGGCAATCGCATCCGAGCCATCCTTCATCGCCTCGGTTTCGCGGTTGGGTGAGGCGACCGAGCCGCAGTCGAGGTGGTCGCGACCGATGACGATGGGTGCCTCGACCTTGCCCTTTTCGACCAGCCAGTTGAATTTTTCTCCGGCCTCGGCACGTTCGCCGTATTCCAGCCAGCAGATCCTGGCCGGCAAACCCTGGAACTGAATTTTCTCCTGCGCCTGATGGATCCAGCGCTTCAGGTGTTCCTTTTCCGGAAACAGCTCCAGGATGGCCTTGTCGGTGGCGGCGATATCGGCCGGGTTGCCGGAAAGCGCGGCCCAGCGGAACGGGCCGGCGCCACGACAGAACAATGGCCGAATGTAGGCGGGCACGAAGCCGGGGAAATCGAAGGCGTTGGCCATGCCGCGGTGGTCGGCAACCTGGCCGCGCAGGTTGTTGCCGTAGTCGAAGGTGATGGCGCCCTTGTCCTGCATCGCCAGCATGGTTTCGACATGGACGACCATGGAATCGAGCACCTTGTTGTCGTAGCTTTTCGGATCGGACTGGCGCAGGGCGGCTGCCGCCTCCAGCGTATGACCGGCTGGAATGTAGCCTTCGCGCAGGTCATGGGCCGATGTCTGGTCGGTCAAACAATCCGGGATGATGTTGCGTGCGAGCATCTCCGGCAGCACCTCGGCAATGTTACCGAGCAGGCCGACCGAAATCGGACCCCTGGCCTTGTCGATCAGGTCCAGAGCCTCGTCCAGCGACGTCGCCTTGGCGTCGCAATAACCGGTCTCGACCCGGCGGTCGATCCGCCGTTCGTCGACTTCGACAGCCAGGCAGTTGCCGTCGTTCATGGTGATCGCCAGCGGCTGGGCGCCGCCCATACCGCCCAGGCCCGCGGTAACAGTCAGCTTGCCGCGCAGGTCGCCGCCGAAATGCTGGCGGGCCAGCTCGGCAAACGTCTCGTAAGTCCCCTGGACAATGCCCTGCGAACCGATATAGATCCACGACCCGGCGGTCATCTGGCCGTACATGGTCAGGCCCTTGTCCTCCAGGTCGCGAAACACGTCCCAGGTTCCCCAGCGCGGCACCAGGTTGGAATTGGCGATCAGCACGCGCGGTGCCTGATCATGCGTGCGTACGACGCCGACCGGCTTGCCGGATTGGACCAGCAGGGTTTCATCGTTTTTGAGACGTTTCAGGGTGGCGATGATGGCGTGGTAGCAGTCCCAGTTGCGCGCCGCCTTGCCGGTGCCACCGTAAACAATCAACTCTTCCGGTTTTTCGGCAACGGCCGGATCGAGGTTGTTCATCAGCATGCGCATGGCCGCTTCCTGGTGCCATCCTTTGCAACTTAATGTTGTACCGTGAGGGGCTTTAATACTCTTTTGCATATTGTACATGGGTTAAAACAATTTAAGCTTAAATCGCTGTTGTTAAGAAAACTAAATGTGAAATTAAGTTGTAGAGATGTAGCTTTGTTGAAGATAGTAATGATAAACTTTGGGAATATTGTTCTCTACTTAATTGATACAG
>JBLRWT010000514.1:0-2248 GCA_047921095.1 Wenzhouxiangella sp.
GGCTGTGTGCGATTCCGGCCGAGATGGTGACATGGACGTTACCGTCCGGCCGTCCGGGATGGGTCAGGGCGATGGCTTCGACAGCCGAGCGAAGCTTTTCCAGTGTGATGACCGCCCCCTCCAGCGGAGTGTGTGGCAAAAGCACAACGAATTCTTCGCCGCCGTAACGATAGACGCGATCACCCGAACGGTTCAGGCTGTCGACGAGGGCCCGGGCCACGCGCTTTAGTGCCGTGTCTCCCATTTGGTGACCATAATTGTCGTTATAGGGCTTGAAGTAATCGATGTCGATCATGCCAAGGGCAAAATGATCATTGTTGGCGGCCATTGCTGCCAGATCGGTTTCGAGTGCACCCCGGTTGAATAGGCCAGTCAGGCTGTCGAGGTTGCTCGACAGTTCAATCGCCTCATTTGCTGCCACCAGATTGCGGTTGTCCTGGTTGAGCAATTGCAATGCAATCAGTTCCGAATGCTTGCTGCGGTAGTTCTGCAAACAGACGACTAGTCCGAGCGCTGCCATGATGGTGGAATTGACAATCAGGCCGTGGCGAAACGATGGCTGTTCGATCTCGATCAGCCACAAGGCGCCGCCGACGTATATCGAAGTGCAGCCAATGCAGAATGTCCAGGCCAGCCAGGCAGGCATGAAGAACAGCGCACAGAAAACGAACAGTCCAAGCAGAAAGATATCAATCGATAGACTGATTTTCAGCGCCAGAATGGCAGTTGCGCTGAGCAATGCTCCAATAACCAGAATGAATAGCTGAGTTGGCCAGCGCAATGCAGCGGTTCGTCTGCGAAGGCACCACGACCAGACGCCGAACAGTACCAGCGCAATGATCGTGACAACACGAAACAATACAACGACATTGAAAAACCCGGGATCCAGCGCCACGGTCCCGAAGTGAGCCGACAGATCGGTTGCGGAGGTTCGTGCATGGCGTATTTCGTTGACGAGCAGATAGAGCAGAATCGGCAAGGCGACCAGCGTGAAGTTACGCTGGCGCACCCAGTTCTGACGATTGATTTCGGCCCGAACAGCCCGTGTGGGATTCATTGTTCCAAGCTTATGGCTCGGCGGCGTCAGCAAGCGAATCACCCGCGCCTGGCTGGCCCTCGTAGACCCAAACCTTGTCATTGTCCTCGCCCACCAGCAGCCGGTCGCCTACTGGCTGCCGACCGGGGAGTACAGCGATGGTGGGGCCGTAGTCGAGGTATTCTTCATACAGCCGGGCGCCGTCCAGCGAGAGCAGGGTGAGCACGGACTTGCCGGTTGCGCTGGCCGAACGCAGGCGCACGGCGAGCTGGGGCACCTGGCCCGGGTGCATGGCCAGAAGTGCCGCTGTCGGGCCGTGACGAACCGGTGCTTCGTCATAGCGATAGGTGAAGCGGTGCGTGCCCGAACGCTCTACAAAGGCGATGTCGCGACCCGACTTGATCACAAAACCAGCGTTCTCCAGGTGCTCCACATAGGCAATGCCGTCCGGATTGACCGGCAGCGCCAGCTCTCCTGCGGCCCGGCCGTCGGCGGTCCACAGCTTCAGCGTTCGCGAGCCATGCGATGCGGTCGCCAGGGCTGCGTCCGCGTCGTTGACCAGTACAAGATAGTCGGCAGGCTCGTCGATCTGCCAGACCACCTCGCCGCGCGAATCGAGCCGGTAGAGCCCGCTATGGCCACTGACATAGAATCGCGCTTCCCGGCCCGGCGTATCATCGACCACCATGCCAGCCGGTGGCAGGTCGGCATCCGGGCGAAACAGCCAGAGTGTCTCGCCGCGGCTGTCGAGCAGGCCGACATCGCCATAGCCGCCACCGAGCATGGCAATGCGAAAATCGGTCTCGTCGGCCAGCAGATGGGAGGAGAGGCCGAACCAGATGGTTTCGCCGTCCTCGTCCTCGAAGTCAAAAGTACGCAGTTGTCTGAAGTTATCAGGATCGAAGAGAACCACGCCGGTCTGGCCCATCACGGCCATCACGGGCTCGCCCGTGTTGGCAAAATCACCGAGCTGGATGCCTGTCACACCACCGCGATAGCAACAATCGCCAATTGCCGTCTTGCCAAGTTCCACGCTGTTGTCGCGAATGCCGATCGGCGGCCAGTTGTCGCCCTGAGTGGCAGAACCGCAGGCGCTGGACAGCAGCACCAGCAGCGCTGCGCTGGTTAACGGTAATAGGAATCTCATGTGTCAATCCATCCAATGTCAGGTTGCGGCCACCGGAAAGGTTGGCCCGGTTGGGAAATCAAAAA
>JBLRWT010000515.1:0-2248 GCA_047921095.1 Wenzhouxiangella sp.
CCGGTACCATGACCTCCTGCCCCTGGGCCAGGACCAGCGCGGCGTGAGAGCCCGCAAGGAGCTCGAGGGCACGGTCACGGCCGACCATGCCCGTGACTTCCACGTGCTCGCCCAGCTCCAGCTCGGCAATCGTGTGTTCCAGACCCGGTCGGAAGTCGCTGGACACATGGCCGACGAATCTCAGCTCGCTGTGCTCGGTGTTGATCTGATCGCCCTGACAGCCATTGCGGCTGGTGGAGCGTTTTTTCTTGCAGTGGCCGACCGGGCGCATGTCTGCCTGCTGGCCGGAGTACACCGCGCATGGGTCTTCCTGACTGGCCTGGTTGGTGTGCCCGTTCATGAGCTGACCCACGCGCTGACGGCTGTTGTCTTCGGAATTCGCGTCCGTTCAATCCGTCTTTTTACCCCGTTTTCCGAGACAGGCCGGCTCGGCGAAGTCCGGCTGGCCTGGAGTCGGCTGAACCTGATTCATCGTCTAGCCCGAGTTTACCGCCTATTTTGTAAAAACCCCGATCCATCATGGCCTTACGTGACCATTTCTGTATGACCTACGTAGCGCGGTGGCGCTTCAGGTCGAGCGTGTCGTAGAGCTTTTGCTGTTGTTCGGAGAGCTTCGAGAGGGTCATTTTGATAGTCGGGGAACGGCGTTGGTCCTGGGGCGGAAAGACAACACCAACTTCGCGGATTTTTTCGAGTTCTTCAAGCAGGGCCGGGATGGACAGATCGATCCCCTGATGTTGAAGCTCGCGACGCAACAAGCTGCACAGCATCAATGCCAGCACGCAGCAAAATACATGTACTTCAATCTTCTGATCGGTCCAATGGTGTTGGGGGCGCAGGCAGATGTGGTGCGAATCCTTCATGCACCGAAAGCCATTTTCGACATGATGCTGAGCGCGGTAACCCCGCACGATCTCGGCATCGCTCCAGTCGTCGTTGTCGGTGAATAGCAAGGTTTTGCCCAACAAAGTCCTCTGGAGCCGGGTCCAGGCCTGATGATTGAAGCGATACGTCATCCACGCCAGTCCGTCATGCTCCTCGACGGTGACGTCAAAGAGCTCTTTCATGTGCCGAGCCTTCAACCAGCCCTCCACTTTCCTGGTCACACCAGTCACCGTGGGCGCCTGGCCGCCGCGGACCTCCCCGCGGTGCCAACGCCGCAGCTGCTGCTGCAGTTCGCGCAGGTTGCTTTGCCGCTTGGCGATCTCGCGCAGCAGCGTGCGTGATTGGGCGATGAACAGATTCTCGTTGTAGGTCACCAGCACGGTGCGCTCAACGCCGAAGACCTCTCGCGTGCTGCGATAGACACTGACCTCGGGCAAGCCTTCTGATTCCAGCGAATGGAAGCGCTTGCTTGGGATCGCCAATAACTTCGGGTGCTGAGTGGGCACCAGCGAGCCGATGAAGTGGTAAGGGCTCTGGTCGATACTGTGCAAGTTGTCTTTGGCGTTGTTGCCTTTGTCGAAGACCAATGTCACGTGTTCAGCCCCCTCGGTCAACTCGCGATAACGCTCGATCAGCGCGTCGGTCAGGCTGCGGAAAGTCGGCGCATCGGCCTGGTTGCCCGGATAGGTGCGGTGCAGCAACGGAATATGACCATCGGCCGAGACCAGTAATGCCAGCCCCACAATCCGCAGCGCCTTGCGCCCCTCCTTGCTCTTGCCGCGCTGGGCCAGATTGTTGCGCTCGTTGAAGGTGTCGATGAAGGTGAAGAAATTGGTGCCATCGAACAGCACTTGCTTGAGGTCGACCTTAAACGAGCGCACCATGGCACTGACCACATCGCGCTCAATCGCCTGGATGGCCCCGCTGGAGACGCGGTCCATGTTGTCCCAGAAGCGCTGACTGGAGAGCTGACGCGCTTCGATTCCTATCAGTCGGCGCAACGCGGTGTTCTGAAACCATTCGCCGATCCCGGCCTTGCTGCACGGTGCCACGCAGCGATTGATGATTGCGACTAGGAGATAGGTGCCCACTGACGGGCCGCGCCCGCGCTTGGGGACATGAGCATCAATGTGCTCGGCGAGCTTGAGCCGTTGAGCCAGGTCATACAATGCGGCGACGGCACCAAAGTCCGAGACCAGGGCATGCTCGGGTTCGGCCACGCCCTGGCCTTGGGTCATGGCGGTGACAATGTCCTCGGCCTTGCCGAGGTACTGCTGCCAGACGATCTTCGGCTTGCCGTCGATCCGCTTGCATTCGCGCGCATAGTAGTAGGGCTTGCCGCGGATGGTTTTTTTGGTGAGGC
>JBLRWT010000516.1:0-2244 GCA_047921095.1 Wenzhouxiangella sp.
ATATCCTGTGGAGACTTCCACTGAGTCGCCTCCATTTCTTTCAAATAAGTACCTACCCGTTCGTCGCGAACCCATTCAATGCCAAGGAAAAGTCGTTTTGCAAAAGCTGCTTGCATGTTTCTGAACTCAGTAAATAACCTTAGCAATTTGAAACCGCCGAGCCTCTTCGATTGAGCGGCAGGGTTTTATCGTCGGTTTGGTGGCAACGTCGCGTAGGTTTTGGCCAAGGCGGCGCCAATGGCGTCGAAACCGAATACCTGTTCAGCACGCGTTCTTGCGGCTTGCCCTATCCGGCGCCTGAGATCCGGATCATCAAACAGCCGGATGCATAACTCTGCCATCTCGCCAGGATCCTCCGTCATCAGTACGTCATGGCCGTTCGTCAGTCCGAGGCCTTCGGCAGCAACGGGATGGGCTACGATGGCCTTGCCCATCGCCATAGCATCGATCATTTTGAGCTTGGTACCGCCGCCGTCGAAGATCGGGCAAATATAGACCATGGCCGCGTCCACGATCGGCCTGATGTCGTCAACGAATCCCATTACCTGGATTCGCGGGTCGCGTTGTGCCGCCTTGGCGAGATCGGTCGGTGGGCTGCGGCCGATGATACTCAACTCGGCGGCGGGGCGCCGCTCAGATAGTGTGGGCCAGACCTGCTCGACAAAGAAGCGCATCGCGGCCGCATTCGGATACCATGAAAGGCCACCAACAAAGATCATCGAGTCCGGCCGCTGAATCGTGCCCGCCGACGCGGGCTGGAAATATGCGAGGTCTACACCATTGGGCACCACCTCGACTGGGACAGAGCCGACGTTCCCGACTAGCCGTTCCCCGTCGAGATCGGCGCAGACGAGATGCAGGTGGAATTGTCTGGCTACCTTGCGCTCGTAGGCGGCCAGGCGCGTGCCTTCCTGCCAGAAGTAGAACTTCTTGAGCGGGTTGGTCTCCTGCTCGGCGCGGCGAAGTAGCATGTGGGACTCAATATTGTGGTGATTGAGTACCGCCGGCACGTTGCCACAGAGGTCCAGGTACGGCGCCAGGCTTACCGTGTCGAAGTGCACCACTTCAGGACGGAACTCGGTAATGGCCCGCTGGACTGCGTCCCGATACTCTGGGCACATCCCCCAGCGGATGGTGTAGGGCGGTCCCGGGAACAGGGAGTGCAGCGCTAGCAGCGGCCGTCCGCCAAGCCGGCGGTCCTCGGGAAGATCGAAGACGTCCTTCAGTTCAGCGAACTCGGAGATGGCCGCCATGGCCTCGTGCATCCAGGTCTCGTCAGGCTGGTGGGCACGTTGGCGGAAGGCCACGATCCGAACCTCGTGATGTCGGGCCAGCTCGCGCATCAGGTAATACGATCGCTGCATTAGTCCGCCTTTCGGCGGCCAGGGGAGCAGGTGAGAAAGCCAGAGGATGCGCATCAGGTCACCGACCGAATTTCAGACGAGGAATGATTCGAAGACACGAGGCTGCCGTAAAGCCGCCGATATTTCTGTGCGCAATTGCTCAGAAGATATTTCGCGGGTATCGCGGCCCGGCCTCGGAGTGAGTCGAATGCAGGTGACGTGGCCTGGTGAAGGGCCTTGGCCAGAGCCTCTGGCGTGTCTGAGGCCGATAGCACTCCAAGCGGTGAACGAGAGAGGAGATCCTCCAGGCCACCCACTGGCGGCCCGACGACCAGAGTGCCCAGGGCAAGAGCCTCCAAGGCAGCCATCGGCAGGCCTTCGTGGCGCGAACTGAACGCGACAGCGTCAAGCGAGGCAATCAGGGGCAGAGCATCTGCCTGAAAGCCAAGAAGAATCACCGTGTCTCCCAGCCCAAGCTCGGCGACCAAGCGCTCCAGTTCTGATCGCAGGGGTCCGTCGCCCAGCAGGTAGAGCACAAAGCGGCCAGGTGCTTCTTGCTCGAGGATCTGCATTGCCCCGATCAACCGGTCAACCTGTTTCACGGGCGCCAGCCGGCCGACGAAGCCGATCTTCACTGGCCGGTTGCCGGGAAGTGGCGCCGGGATCAACAGCGCCGCCGAGCGAATTGCCTCCGGGTCAATGCCGTTGCAGATCACCTCGATCCGACCGGCGGGTAGCGGCAGGTGTCCGGCGAGCTCGTCCGAGACGGCTACCACGTGGTCGTGTACCCTTCGCAATACAGCCCATTGCAGGGCTGCCAGCATGCGGCTGCGCAACGATTGCCGGCCGGGCAGGTCTTCGCTGCGACCGTGGCAGGTTGCGACCAGCCGAGCACCGGAAC
>JBLRWT010000517.1:0-2241 GCA_047921095.1 Wenzhouxiangella sp.
GTCAGGCGAATGAAGCCTTGCTGTGAAGGAGGATCAGGGCGTGACCTACATATAACATTTCCACTGCCAGGCCATGAGGGTGAGTACAAAGATCGGGTAGGGTGCCCCCTCGCGGGGGCAACCCTCCCACACCACCGGGCATACGGGTCCGTACCACGGCGGTTCAGGAAGCACACTGCAATCTCCGATGTTCCTCGACGAGGCACACAAGACCCAACGAGCGCAGGTAACGGATCGGGATGGCCTGGTTCATGTGGCTCGCGCCAGCATTCCACCAGGGGCCGCGACCGTTGACCGCGGATTTCCAGGCGCGGGCTTCGTCCAGTCCCAGTTCGATCAACCGCCGACGGCGCGTGGCCGGTCGCTTCCACTGTCGCCACAGCACTGCGCGCAGGCGACGGCGAAGCCAGCCGTCCAGTTGCTCGAAGGTCGATCGGACTTCGGCCAGACCAAAGTAGTTCAGCCAGCCGATCAGGATGACACGAAGCTCGCCACAGACCCGATCCAGGCGGCGCCCACGTCCCTGTCGCAGCAACGCCTTGAGCTTCAGGCGTAGACGCTGCACGGACTTCAGAGCCACTTTCAACCGGGGCTGGCGGTGAGGCGTGACCGTATAGCCTAAGAAGCTGCGCTTCCAGGGCCGGGCCACGGCACTCTTGGCCTGGTTGACCTCCAGCCGCAGACGCTTCGCAAGGAAGCGCCCGACCGAAGCCAGCACCCGCTGCCCGGCACGCTCGGACTGAACAAAGATCGAGCAGTCGTCCGCATATCGGACAAACGCATGACCCCGCCGCTCCAGTTCCTTGTCCAGGTCATCCAGCAGGATGTTGGACAGCAATGGGGACAAGGGGCCACCCTGCGGGGTGCCTTCCCGGCGCGGGCTGACCAGCCCGCCGGCCATCAGACCCGCCTGAAGATAGCGGCGGATCAGGCCCAGCAGGCGTTTGTCCTCGATCCGGCGCGCCAGACGCGCCATCAGCACGTCATGGTTGACCCGATCAAAGAACTTGGCCAGGTCCATATCCACCATCCAGCGGTGTCCCGCTGCAATGTGGTCGCGCGCCCGCTTGACCGCATCCTGAGCACCTCTGCCCGGCCGATAGCCAAAGCTTGACGCTGAGAATGTAGGATCAAAGTGGGGTTGCAGAACCTGGCCGATGGCCTGCTGGATCAGTCGGTCGGTGACCGTGGGGATGCCCAGGGTACGCACTCCACCACCGGGCTTGGGGATATCCACCCGCCGCACCGGTTGCGGAGTATAGCGACCCGCCAGCAATTCCTCACGGATCCGTGGCCACTCGTCGCGTAACCGTTCCGCGGTCTGGTCAATGGTCAAGCCATCGACGCCGGCCGCACCCCGGTTACTACGCACGCGTTGCCACGCTCGTTGCATGTTCTCGCGGCACACCACCGCCTCGAGAACCATCGGTTCACCGCTCATCGGCATACCTCCTCCAACGCCGCGATCGCTTGTTGCGCGCAGCCGACTACCCCAGCGGTTCCGCCGCCAGTCTCCTCGGTGCGTCCGAGCATCTCAACCCGGGTTGCTGCAACTCCTTCGATCATCGAGTCTTCGGTGCCGAGTCGGCACTTCCTGTTTGGCCCTTCGCCGGGGTGCGCTCCCGACTACTATGGCCGCTGCTGACTCCTGCTTGCCCTTCAGCCCGCTTCTCAACGAGCCTGGTCACAACGGACAGGCAAACAGGCCTCCCAGGGTAAGACGCGTGACGTTCACTCCACCTACCCGCTGCATCTACACGACCCAGTTCCGGATGACCTTTGCGGTTTGCGCGAATTTGGCCGCCTCGCCGCTTACCGGGCCTTGTGCCTTGTATGCAGTTCGTGTTCCTCGGGCCGGAGCTTCCCATTCGGCTTCCTTCAGACTCCACCTCACGGTGGAAACCCTTGCCGTTCCGGTCGGGGTTCCCGGTCATCTCAGGTCCCCAGGGGACTTTCACCCCCACGTCACTTCCCGCTTCGGTTTCCCTCGGCGGTTGAAAGCGCCAGGTCATGGCGCTTCGCGCCATGCCTGGCGCACCAAATAAAAAGGCCCCGGCGCGAACACGCCGGGGCCTTTTGGTTTGGTAGCGGGGAGAGGATTCGAACCTCTGACCTTCGGGTTATGAGCCCGACGAGCTACCAGGCTGCTCCACCCCGCATCAGAGCCGTGCATTGTACATAGCCGCCCTGGCCTTGGCAAGGCCAGGAGATATCCGTCGGACTGAAGTCCGCCCTGCAGGT
>JBLRWT010000518.1:0-2241 GCA_047921095.1 Wenzhouxiangella sp.
CTGGCTGTGCCGGAACTGGCTGTGCCGGAAATGGCCATGCCGGAAATGACCGTGCCGGAAGTGACCGTGCCGGAAGTGACCGTGCCGGAAGTGACCATGCCGGAGACCATGGCGGTAGGCACGCGGGTGATAGCCATGCCGGTACGGAGCGTACTGACCAGGGTATGCATAATGCACGGAAAAAAACATTGCCGAGCCCACAGCCGCACCTGCCGCTACGTGGACAGCCGGCTCACTCCCGATGGCCGGCGCACTGCCAAGCGCCAATATAAATACGGGAATAATTGCTGCAAGTATCTTGCTCATTGTCGACTCCTTCTGTCTCGCTCTTCCGGGTGCCGATGGGCTCGGCACTTCTAACTCATATATCGTCTACCTCATATCTCGTCGGCCGCATGCAGCAATGTATCGGGATTGAAGGCGTGCCATGCGAACCAATATGACAGGATGAACGGTATCGGCTCACCATGAGAACCTTGCACCGCCGCGCTGCGGGTAGTCGCATCAAACGCAATCTCGATCCAATCATCGTGGAGAAAATCCTGGAAACGACCATCTGGCTTCGTCTTTGCGAGAACTGAGAACGGATAGGCCTTGGTCACGCCCTTGTATTGCACGCCGATCACCAGCGCGTTTGCAGGAAGTCGAGAATCACCCACACCTCGCGCCGCCAAGGCGATGCGATATTCGCGGTAGGGATCGTGTTGGTAGTCCCGCCGATAGCCGGTGCCAACCGACAGAACGTCAGTATCCGGATGGCTGGCTTGCCACTGGCTCCAGGTTACGTGCTCGATGGGCAACTGCCTCAACTGCCGCCCGAGCATCGGGCCACTGATCGCGGTGCCGGTCATTTGCGACCAGAGGGAAGCCGTCCCTCGATCGTAAAGCAGCAGATTCTCCTGATAAAGCAGGCCGGAGACGCCGAATAACAGGCGTCTCCCGTCCAGTGCGCCCTCGAACGCCACGCCCGAGCCGCACAATGGGCAGTAGCTGACAACGATCGCCTCGCCGCCGAGCCGATCGTTGATAATCTCGTGCCAGTTGAGGATTGCGTACGGATAAGCTCGGGATTCGCCGTTGACCGCAATGCCGATGACCGGCGCCTCGGGTGCAAGGTAGTCCGCAAGTTGCGGCGAAATTGTACGCGGGTCAGTCAATGCAGGAATATCGTCGCGCCCCGGCCCCCCTGTTTCCAGTTGTTCTTCTGGAATCGAGAGGCGATCCAGGCTGAAGCCGTTGTATGGCTGGCTTCGCTGGTAATGCTGCCAGGCCATCGGCACGATGATCGCCAGGCCAATGGCCCACCCTAGCCAGCGGCCGCCCGGAAATGCCAGCAGACGGGGATTGAATTTCTGCATGAGACTGCCCCCACCGGACTAGTGCCAAGGTTTCCGACAACCGGTTGTGGAACTGGTTCCGGAGACGCCCGCCCGCTTCCACGCCATCGACTAGAATCTTCCGAAAAACACGCAGCATTTCCGCAACGTCCATGTAACATATTGGAAGCTCGGCGTGTCTGGTATGTATCCACATAAATTGGATTCTACCCACGGATTCTACCGGCACGAGACTGTGTCCACTCGCTACGCAGAAAGGCAAGGAATCATGACGCGCAACATCGTCTGCATGAAGTGGGGCACGAAGTTTCCGGCCTCGGATGTGAACCGCCTGTACTCAATGGTGCGGAGGCACATGGATGAGCCGTTCCGATTCGTATGTTTCACAGACGATCCGGCAGGGCTCCATGGCGAAATCGAGGCAGCGCCGATTCCCGATGTCGGATGGCACCACGAGCCCGATATCAACGACCGGGGCTGGAAAAAAATCGGTCTCTTCGCGGAGGACCTCGGGCTCGAGGGGGACGCACTCTTCCTCGACCTGGACGTGATCGTGATGCGGTCGCTAGCCCCGTTCTTCGAGCAGCCAGGAGAAATCGTGTTGATACGCGATTATCGCCTGATGCGGGTGCGGGGAGATTATTTCGTGGGTAACACGTCGGTGCTCAGATTCCCTGTCGGCCGCTATCCGGAGCTACTCGATCGCTTCAGGCGCGAGTTTCCGAAGATCCGCAGGGAAGTACGCAATGAACAGGAGTATGTGTCCCACTACTTCCGTGAGAAGGGGCTTCTCGCGTACTGGCCGAAGTCATGGTGTCCCAGCTTCAAGTACCACTGTGTGCGCTGGGGCCCGATGAGCTACTTCATGACGCCGCAGGAGCCCGTCGATGCGCGGATTGTAGTC
>JBLRWT010000519.1:0-2235 GCA_047921095.1 Wenzhouxiangella sp.
GCCTATGCCGGCCTCGGCGTCGTTGGCGCCGCCGGTCTCCAGGTCACCGAGCAGCGCAGCTTCGGTACCACCACCTACACGCTGCGTTACGCCGGCACGCTGGCCGGCATCGACTTCGAACAGCTCGAGTGGGCCGAAAACCGCTTGACCAGCGGCCTGGTGCCGGCGCCGGACTCGACCGTCGCGGTGCGCATCGCGACGGTGCAGGACGGCGGGTTCGAGAGCCAGGGCACCAGCCTGCAGACCATCACCGTGGATGCAACCGGCGGCACCTTCACGCTGAGCTTCGAGTTGATCGACGCGATCGGCGAGAAGTTCATCGTCACCAGTGCCCCGATCGATCACAACGCGTCGGCGCTCGATCTCTACAAGATCCTGAGCCCGATCCTGAACCCGAATGGCTCGACCATCGATATCGAGCCGGAGTTCGACCGTGTCACGCGCAACAATGCGCTGCCGTTCACCGACAACTTCGCGGTCAGCAAGCACGGCAACGTGTTCCACATCACCTTCCAGGGCGCCCACCGCAACCTGCAGATCCACGCCATCGACACCACGCTGCTCGAAGGCGCGGCCCGCGTGGTCGAGCTCGACTTCGGCGCCGCCGACGACCAGGTAGCACCGGGCACAACCTGGACGGTGACGCTTGATGTCAACGTCGCCGGTCCGTTCGGCGACCCGCTGGTGATCGCTGTCATGGCCGGCGCGAACGCCACGGTGGCCAGCATGCTGCAGACGCTGGCTGACAAGATCGTCGTCCTCGGTCGGCCGCAGTTCGGCGCCAGCGTCGAGGGTGGTCGCCTGCTGATCGAGAACATCGCCGGGAATGGCTTCGAGGCCACGGTTGCTGGCGCCGCCCCGGCAATCTCGCCGGCGCTGGCGCGCATCGCGGACCGCGTCGAGGGCGTCAATTACTACGGTATCGACACCCTGCACATCCTGCTCGGTTCCGGCAACAACGTGTTCAACGTGCAGGGCACCACCGCCAACACCTTCCTGGCGCTGGGCGCGGGCGACGACCGGCTTTATATCTCCTCGACGGCCGCCTTTGATCTCAACAGCGATTCAGAATTCCTGCGGGGCCACCTGCATGACGTGCTCGGCGCGCTGCATATCGACGCCGGCGAAGGCCGCCACAAGCTGATGATCAGCGCCGAGGCCAGCACCATTGGCGCCGGCAGCCAGGAGACACCGGTACTCGTCACCGATTCCGAGGACCGCGCCCGGCTCGAGCGCGACATCATGCTGCCGACCGGCTACGAGATCTATATCGTCGGGCTGGCGCAGGGCACGATCAGCTACCGCGCCGACGCCGTGGACGGCAACTTCGCCGACGGCATCTGGATGTGGAGCGGCTTCGGCGACGATCATTTCGACATCGACGGCACCTTCTACCGCGACGAGACCCTGGGCGGCCTGCGCAGCACCACCAGCCTGAACACCGGCCTCGGCGACGACCACCTGCTGGTCGAGCTGCACCAGGGCGAGGACGGCTTCTTCGTCCTGAACACCCAGGGCCCGTACCAGGACTACCTCGGCCAGCCCGACCTGGGCGGCGCGTGGATCACCGACGACGACACCGTGTTTGCCGGCGGCTCGAGCCTGCCGCTGATCGTGTTCGGCGGCCAGGGCGACGACTGGATCATCACCGGCAGCGGCAATGACATCGTGTTCGGCGACCGTGGGCGGGTCGAGTTCTGGCAGTGGGTTGACGGCCAGCCCGTGATGGTGGCGAGCTTCGGCCACGGCGGCGGCCGCGAGGCGTTCGAGATCGACAAGCTGCCGACGAACATGCCGGCGACCGACGCGCTGCGCGACTTCACCGATGGCCTGGTCCGCCTGCCGGGTGCCATCTACGTGGTCGACCCGACCATCGGCGGCGCCGACGAAATCACCACCAACGACGGCAACGACATCATCATCGGTGGCACGGCGGGTGACTGGATCCGCGCCGGCGCCGGCAACGACCTGGTGTTCGGCGACTTCGGCGAGGTGATCGCGCGGGTCGACCAGTACATCGATGCGAATCTGCTGCCGCTGAAGCTGCACTTCGCCGACTATCCCTTCGACTACACCTCCACCTTCGTGCACAACGAGTTCGGCGGCGGCGACGACGTGATCTTCGGGGAGGATGGTGACGACATCCTGATCGGCGGGCAGGGCGGCGACTGGATCTACGGCGGCAACGGCGATGACAACATCATCGGCGGCCATAACGTCGCGGGCGGCCACGAT
>JBLRWT010000520.1:0-2234 GCA_047921095.1 Wenzhouxiangella sp.
GCGGGCGCGTGCGAGCGGGCCCCGGTTGCCGCTCCCAAGGACCTATAAAAAGGATTAGAAGAGTGTCTGAAGTTCTTGATTTAACAAAGAATTTACTGTCACGCGCCTCAGTCACCCCGGAGGATGCCGGGTGCCAGGAGCTGATTGCCGAGCGTTTGCGAGCCGTCGGGATGGAGGTTGAGTCGATTGAAGTCGGCGAGGTTACGAACCTGTTCGCCTGGCACGGGGAGGGGCGTCCTCACCTGTTGCTGCTGGGTCATACCGACGTCGTCCCACCCGGCCCGGAAGCGGACTGGGCCTCGCCGCCGTTCAGCCCGCAGGTGCGGGATGGCCACCTCTTTGGGCGCGGCGCGGCTGACATGAAATCCTCGGTCGCGGCTTTTGTCGTTGCCCTGGAGGAATACCTGCGTCGCTACCCTGACCATCCGGGCATGATCTCGCTGCTGCTGACTTCCGATGAGGAGGGGGTCGCCGAACATGGCGTGCGCGCCATTGTGCCGATGCTCGACAAGCGCGGCCTGTTGCCCGATGCCTGCCTGGTGGGTGAGCCTTCCAGTCTGGACCGGCTTGGCGACAACCTGCGGATTGGCCGGCGCGGCAGTATCCAGGCCCGATTGCGAATTCGGGGGCGCCAGGGTCATACCGCCTACGCTCATCCTGCCGAGAACCCGGTTCACCGCGCCGGCCCCCTGATCGCCACGCTGGGCAGCCTGTCCTATGAAGACGGGGACGCGTATTTCCCCCCGACCCGGCTGCAGATTTCCAATATTCACGCCGGCACCGGCGCCGACAATGTCACGCCCGGCGAACTGGAGGTGATGTTCAACATCCGCAACAACCCGAACAGTTCGGCCCAACTGCTGGAAGACCGCCTGCGTGACATCATCCAGGAACACGATCCAGGCGACTGGACCCTGGACTGGCGGGTTTCGGGCGAGCCCTTCGGCCCGGCGACCGGCCCGCTGCCAGCCATCGCGGTGACCGCCTGTCGGGAGCAACTCGATATCGAGCCCGAACTCGATACCGGCGGCGGCACCTCGGATGGCCGGTTCTTTGGCCCGCGCGGCATTCCGGTGGTAGAACTCGGGCCAGTCAACCGCACCATCCACCAGGTCAACGAAAGCGTTTCCCTGGCCGACCTGGATCGGCTGCCGGCTCTTTATCAGGCTATCATCGAGAACATGCTGAGAAGCCCGGCCGCCTGATCCATGCGCACGATCCTCGTCATCCTCGCCATCCTCCTGCTGTTGATCCAGGTCCGCCTCTGGCAGGAAGTACGCGAAGTGCGTGTCTTGCGGGTCATGGTTGGCGAGCAATTCGAAGAGAACAAGCGACTGCATGAACGCAACGAGGCGCTGGCAGCCGAGGTCGAAGACCTCCGGGGTGGTCTCCAGGCGATCGAAGAGCGTGCGCGTTCCGAACTTGGCCTGATCCAGGAAGATGAAGAGTTTTTTCTGATCATTGATCCTGAAAACCTGGAGCGCGAGCAATGACTTGCCGACGAGTGACCAAGTGACCGCAACAGCCTGGGGCGGACCGCCAGCGAAGGGTTTGATCCGCTCTTGTCCCGAGGACTTTCGTGTGCTCGAGAATCTCGGGCACCAGCCCGACGGCGATGGCGAGCATCTGTGGCTCTGGGTCGAAAAGCGTGAGCAGAATACGGTCTTCGTCGCCACCGAGTTGGCGCGGGCCGCCGGAGTCCATCCGCGCCATGTCAGTTTCGCCGGACTCAAGGACCGCAACGCCGTCACCCGTCAGTATTTCTCCATCCATCTGCCGGGCCAGGCCGATCCCGATCTGACCGATTGGCAGCCTGAAGGCATCACCATTCTGGAAGCCCAACGTTCCAGCCGTAAAATCCAGCGCGGCAGACTGGAAGGCAACAGTTTTGAATTGGTCGTCCGGGATATGGAAGGCGACCTGGATCAACTCGAGCAACGCCTGATCAATGTTCGCGATGAGGGCGTGCCCAACGGTTTCGGTGAACAGCGCTTCGGCGGCAACAACCTGGCCCGTGCCCACGCACTCTTTGCCGGCAAACTTCGACGCAAGCCTTCGAAGAACAAGCGCGGTTTCTACCTCTCGGCAGCCCGCAGTCTGATCTTCAACCTCGTTCTGGCCGAGCGAATTGAAAACGGCACCTGGAACCGGCTGATCGACGGAGACGTCGCCTCACTCGAAGGATCCCACTCGTGGTTTCCCGCCGACCCTTCCGACCCCGAGCAGATCGAGCG
>JBLRWT010000521.1:0-2233 GCA_047921095.1 Wenzhouxiangella sp.
CCACTAGCCAGTCGACTCCCCGGTGCAGCACCGAGAGCGAGGGGTCACTCGAGGAATGATAGACCGTTACCGTGGCCCCTGGCGCTGCCTGGTATTCCCAGTCCATGCGACTGAATGGAGACAGGGTCCAGTGCCGGAATCCCATTCCGATTCGACGCCCGATGTACCGTTCGCCGTGGACCTCATAGGCATACTCGACCTGGTAGTTCGGGGCGCTTCGAGGGGTGCTGCCGACATGAGGAATGCCGGGGTAAGAGCCACCCATCTGTTCCTTGCCGAGCTCGGCCACGCGGAAGCGACCCTCGACCTCGCTGAAAGTAAAAGTCCAGCCCCCGGCCATGCCGACCACGGCCGACACAACCACGAAAATCCAGCCGAGGGCGTGGAAAGGTCGTCTCGGCATTTTTCCGCGTCTACCTTGTGACCAGCCCGGAACTTATCGTATCAAATTGCCGGTCAGAGAGGACAAGCTGCCGGGAAACGTCCGACACCCGTATCATGGGTGCGGCCGGTCTCTCGCCCCCCTTCCCCCACGGCAAATGCGTACCCAAAAATCTGAAAAAGCAGAGCGCGCGGCTGTTGCAGACCGGTCAGATGGAATTGAAACGGGCGAAAAATCGCCAAAGGCACGTTTTGCCTGGTGACACGACTGGGCGAATGGGTGACCCCAGAAACCAGCTCTTTCTTCCGTCGCACGCCTATGCACGAAACACGACTTGACCCCACAGGTCCACGTGGCCTGGACCAGTTGCTCCACGGCGGTGGAGTCGAAATCGCCTTGCACCGCAAATCGCTTGCGCCCATCGAGACTGTCGAGCGCGCTTCCGGATGCTACAAATGCAGGCCCGGCCGAACGCGCGAGGCTGAGCGCAAGCCGGGCCGGACCCAACCCGACACCAATCCGGGTATCGGCCTCGTTGTGCCGGCTTCTGACCGCCGCGCGCATGTAGAGCATGACGCGCAGCGCAATCGCCTCGCGCCCAAGATAGAGTTGCCAGCCGTCGCCGCGAAAGAGCTCGAAATGCGCCGGAATATCGACCTGAAGGCGCTGTGGAAACATGCCAGGCGGGATAAGCCCGGCTAAAGACGGACAAATATGGAAATTGCGAAATATGAGCTTTATACTTGATATCCGACGCACAACGTTGTTGAGTCTGCCATGCTGAAAACAACGATTGCAATCTTTGCGCTGACGGCTTTTTTCGGGTCTGCCACCGCGCAGCCGTTGATCATCCTGGGCGAAAGTGCCGCCGAGCGCTGCTACCGCAGTGCAGAACTCGCGCGCGCAAACCTGGCTTCAGTGCGCGACTGCGATATCGCGCTGGCCGATGATGCCAGCGACCGGGAAACTCGCGCCCGACTGCATGTCAATCGCGCGGTGATCTATCTGAGCATGAACCGGAGCAGCAACGCCATCCGGGATCTGAAGCGCGCGCAGGCATTGGGTCATGATGCGCCGGAAGTTCACCAGAATTACTCTGCCGCATACATCCAGCTCAAACAACCTTCCGATGCGATCGAGGCCGCGACGCGCGCGCTCGAACTGGGCACGGATCATCCGCATCGCGCCCATTTCAACCGTGGCGTCGCCTATGAGATGCTGGGCGATTTCGACGCCGCTTATGTCGAATACACGACTGCTGCCGAGCTGAGCCCCGACTGGCCCCTGCCGCATCAGCAGTTGCAGCGTTTCACCGTGGTTGAGTGAGTCGCAGGAATCAGACCGACCGAGACCGCAGGGGGTGCCAGCTCGCGTATGACGGGAAGACTACATCGAGGCGACCGAGGCGTATTCCTGCATGCTGATACCGAATGCGCGTCACGGACGCCGATCCCGGCCAATTCAAGACGCCATGCCCGTCTCCAGGCGCTGAATTCAGTGTGCCAGCCGCTGGCCCGCGAGGCCGAAGCCCGGGGCCTGGAGACCTATCCGTTGCGCAAGGCGGCAGCTCAGGCGCGGTAATCCGGATTGGGGTGGTCGAAGCGGCAGCCCGCAGCCCAGGCCTTGCGGTCGTTGCCGTGCGACGGCAGGCCGCCGGCGTCGGCGAGCATGCGCGCCGTGTGCATCAGGTTCCAGCTCATGATGGTGGTGTTGCGCTGGGTGAAGTCGTTTTCCGGGCCGCCGGACTTTTCATCGGCGTAGGAAGGCCCGGGGCCGGCTTCGCCGATCCAGCCGGCGTCAGCCTGCGGCGGAATCATGTACCCCAGGTGCTGCAATGCGTACAGGATGGAC
>JBLRWT010000522.1:0-2233 GCA_047921095.1 Wenzhouxiangella sp.
CCGGCCACCCGATCACACGGCGCGTGGCTCTGGCGCGGACGCATCGAAGGTCTCGATGCATGGGCCGAGGCGGGCGCAGATCACGACCAGCCGGTTTCGGGACTGGACGCGATCGACGAGCACACACTGCAAGTCAGACTGACCGCCCCCTATCCGCAGTTCGTTCATACCCTGGCCAACGCGCTGTCGGCGGTGGTACCCCACGAAGCAGTGAAGCACTACGGCCAGGAGTTCGGAATCCGACCCGTTGGGTCCGGACCGTTCCGGTTGCAGTTACTGGACGAGACCCGCGCCGTGCTGGCGCGCAACCCGGCATTCGATCGTGGGCCGTTCAGCCTGGCAGCAGAGGGATATGAGCCCACGACCCAGGGACACCTTGGGCTGGAGTCGCTCGAAGGCCGTCACTACCCGTTTCTTGATCGACTCGAAATTCATTTTATTGGTGAACCCAGCGCCCGCTGGATCAGCTTTGCCAGCGGCCGCGATGTCCAAAACGTCATGGTCGCCGGCGAGCAGGCCGAACGGCTGCTGCTGAGCCGCGACCCGGTCCGACTTCGTCCTGACATTGAGCAACGTTATCACTACTTGCTCGAACCGGAAGCCGGCTTTGTTTTTTTCGGCTTCAACATGGCCAACCCTGATCTCGGCCATCATGACGACCCGGCGATCGATGCCGACAACCGCGCCCTGCGCTGCGCCATCCGTGACGCGTACGACTGGGAAGCGCGCAACGCATCATTCCATTACGGCATGGGTCAGGTCTTTCCCGGCATCATCCCGCCAGCCTTGAGCGACTTCGACACCGGGCTCTCGGCCCAGTCCGCCACTCATGACACCGAACGCGCCCGTGCCCGACTGATGGAAGCTGGCTGGATCCCTGAGCGCTTTCCCGCGCTTACCTACGGCATGGAATCCAGCGTGCATCAACGCCAGATCTTCGAGCAATTCAGAGCAAAGATGACCGAAGCTGGCCTGCCCCCAACGATGTTTCAACCGCGCAGCTTTGCCAGCTTCGGAGACATGAGCCGGGCCGTTGCCAATCGACAGCTCGATATCTTCATGATGAGTTGGACCCTGGCTTATCCGGATGCGCAGTACAACCTGCAATTGTTCTACGGCCCGAACGCCGCGCCAGGCGCCAACAGCTTCAACTACGCCAACCCGGATTACGATCGCCTGTTCGAGCAAGCCTCGCCGCTGCCGCCCGGCGAATTGCGCAGCGACCTTTACCGGCAGATGAACGAGATGGTCATCGATGACTGCGTGGCCATTTCCGGCTTGTCTCGCACGCGGTTGCACCTGTGGCAACGGCAGGTCAACATGCTGCCGGATCGTGAGATGCTCGGCGGGCATTTCTTGCGTTTTGTCGATGTGACGGAAAAGGCAGCCACCACGGAATGAAAGCAGCCGGCTACCAGGCAATTCCGCTGCCTCCCCGGCGAAAAAATGACCGCTGTCGCCCGCCTCGAGCCCATTGATGAGCCGACAAGCGCAAGGACACTGTCTCCAGTATCATGCATACCATTGTGATCGAATTTACATGACCCAGGCGGGAGAACCGGATTTGACTTCGACCACCAAGCGCATCTTCGTGGTGCCCATCGCTTCCCTGCTGGCGGTCATGTTGCTTGCCGCCTGCGGTGGCTCGGCACGCCAGATCAAGGGCGAAGCGCCAATGATCGGCCTGGACGGACTGACGCGCAGCAATGGCGACCTGATACTGAATGTCAGCATTCGCAACGTCAATGATTTACGGCTCGAGGTTTCGGGCCTGAAACTATGGCTCGAACTTGACGGCACACCGGCAGCTGAAACCTGGGTCCCACCGGGGCGCCTGAGCATTTCACCACGGGGTCGCGAAGTGGTGCGCATGCAGGCCACGGCAACCGCCTCCGCCGAAGAACAACTTCAACGCCTGACCAACGCCGAGCAGAACAACCTGCCCTGGCGCCTGAAGGTCGAGTTTGATGACACCCATCGCAATGGCCAGCCGAGAGAAGCCCGCGGCTTCCTTCATGCCGTGCCCGGCCAGCCCAACCGCTTTCGCTGATATGGACCGTGGCTTCCCGATACTGACCTGGCACTCGGTCAATGTGATCGACAACAGCTACGCCGGCAACGACCTGGTTGCCTTCGACAGCGACCTGAAACTGCTCGACCGTCTGGGTTGGACCATCCGGCCACTGGATGAGGCACTCGATGGGCTGGCCACCGCCACGTTGCCACCGAAAAC
>JBLRWT010000523.1:0-2229 GCA_047921095.1 Wenzhouxiangella sp.
CCTTGGAATCTGGCCTCATGACCGAACCCCTGCTTGCATTGACCGACATTCGCCTGACCTGGCCGGGTCAGAGCGAGCCGGTACTGAATTTCGATGATTTCCGCATTGACCGCGGCGAAAGGCTGTTTCTGTTCGGGCCCAGCGGTTCGGGCAAGTCCACACTGTTGGGGCTGATCGGCGGTCTGGTGCCGCCGGATCGGGGTCGGATTCATTTCGCAGGTCAGGATCTGGACAAGCTTTCAGGCCCGCGCCGCGATCGAGTACGGGCCGAGCATATCGGCGTCATTTTCCAGCAGTTCAACCTGCTGCCGTGGCTGGATGTGCGCGCCAATGTCGCCTTGCCCTGCCAGTTTTCCCGGGCACGGGCGCACCGTGCCGGTGATGTGGCGGCCAGCGTCGAGCGCCTGCTCGAGGCCATGGATCTGGAGCCGGCCCTGTGGGGCCAGCGCGCGGATCGTTTGAGTGTGGGCCAGCAGCAACGGGTCGCCGCCGCCCGCGCCTTGATCGGCAGTCCGGCCCTGATCCTGGCCGACGAGCCGACCTCGGCGCTCGATACCGATCGGCGCCAGTCATTTCTCGATCTCCTTTTCGCCCAGGTCGAGGCGGCCGGAAGTGCCCTGCTCTTTGTCAGCCATGACCGCGCCCTGGGGCAACACTTCGACCGCCAGCTCGACCTGACCGCCTTCAACCGCGCCACGGTGAGCCCATGAATCTGCTGCGTCTGGCCTGGCTCTCGCTGCTCAACAGGCGTTTTGCCGTGGTGCTGACCATTTGCACCATCGCCCTGTCGATCGGCCTGCTGGTGCTGGTCGAGCAACTGCGCTCGGAAGTCCGCCAGGGCTTCTACCGTTCGGTGGCCGGCACCGATCTGATTGTCGGCGCCCGTACCGCGCCGGTGCAATTGCTGCTGTACTCGGTTTTCGGTATCGGCGATGCGACCAACAACATTTCGTGGAACACCTACAGCGAACTGCGCGACCTGCCGGAAGTGGCATGGGCCATACCGATGGCGCTTGGGGATGGCCATCGCGGCTACCGGGTCATGGGCACCAGTGATGCGTTTTTCGACCATTTCCGCTACGGCAATCGTCAGCCGCTGGAGTTGGCCAATGGGCGGGCGTTCGAGGACTTGTTCGATGTGGTCATCGGCCACCAGGTCGCGCGGCAACTTGGTTATGCCGTGGGCGACGAACTGCTCCTGGCCCACGGCACCGGCCGGGTCAGCCTGCAGCAGCATGGTGACCATCCGTTCACCATCACCGGTATTCTCGGCCCGACCGGCACGCCGGTGGACCAGCAACTCTATATCAGCCTGGCGGCCCATCGCGCGATCCATATCGGCTGGGAGAGCGGCGTGCAGCGGCCCGGCGGCGGCCTTGATCCTGAAGGCGCGCGCGCCATGGCCGACGAGTTGCGCCCGGAAAGCCTGACCGCCATCCTGCTGGGCCTGCATACGCGCGCGGCGGTGTTCGGCTTGCAGCGGCGGGTGAATGACTACCGACCCGAAGCGCTGACGGCGATCATGCCCGGCATCACCCTTCAGGAGTTGTGGCGAATCACCGGGGTGGCCGAGCAGGTGTTGCGGGTGGTTGCCGGCCTGGTCGTGCTGGCCGGTCTGCTCGGGATGCTGACCGTGCTGTTGACCACGCTCAATGAACGCCGGCGCGAGATGGCCATTCTGCGCGCCAACGGCGCCAGACCGGCACAGATCGCCTCACTTTTGGTATTCGAGGCCGGTTTGATTGCCGCAGCCGGCATTCTGGCGGGCATCGGCCTGGCCCTGCTGGTTCAGGCCGCGGCCGCGCCCTGGCTGCTGCAGCACTACAGCCTGCATGTCGGCTTGTCGCTGCCGGCGCCGGGCCTGTGGCTCGTGCTGGGGGGGATTTTCCTGGCCGGACTGCTGGTCGCGCTGGTGCCGGCACTGCTGGCGTATCGGCGTACACTGGCCGATGGTATGCAGATCAGAAGCTGAACCTGTGATGCGTGTTGCCTGTCTGTACAATTCGAGCCCATGAACAAGCGATTGAACCCAATGATCCGATTGATTAGCGCGATGACCCTCTCGGCCTTTTTCGTCCTGGCTGCGGCAGCCGAGGTGCGCGAACTGGAGTGGCTGGAATTGATGCCCGAGGAAGAGGCGACTGCCTGGCTGTCGGATTCAGCCCAGATCGATCATTCGGGATTTTCGGCACCCGAACCGTTCCAGTCGTTCAGCACCATCCAGGAACT
>JBLRWT010000524.1:0-2223 GCA_047921095.1 Wenzhouxiangella sp.
CAGTTCTTCCGTAGAACGATGGTTCCGTTTGCGCTGGCGCGGGGGGTGAGAGAGATTGACCTGCCGTCAGTGCCAGTCAGCGAGCCAGGAATGTGTGAGAGGCGTCACTGAGGCGCAAGGGCTGTCCATGTTTGAGGTATGGGTGGTAAGTAAAGATGGCCGGCATCGCGATGCCGGCCATCCTGGACTTTCCAATTAGCTCAGAATGCCAATGGCTATCTACTGTCGGTAACCGGTTGCGTGACAGACGGTTGCTTGGTGCCAGGGCGGTAGACCGCGTAAGCCGCCAGACCGGCTGCAAGCAACAACAGGACAACGCCCCAGGACGGGATCAGATAGACAGCGACAAGGCCGAAGATAAAGGCGGCGATGGCGAAGGCGGGCATGTCCTGCCTCGGGCGTTCGTGAAGGTTTTCCGGTTGCGTAAATCGGACCAGCAAGTGATCCAGTGTCAGCTTGCCGCCCCCCATGAAGACCAGCGGGATGAGCATGGCGAGGAACAGGAACGGAATTCGGAAGTTGCCCCGGAATTCGCCGTCATCCATCACCCGAGACACGGAGTAACCTTCCCAAAGTTGTCCCAGGCTATCCCAACTGGCCGGCCAGTGGACCGCGGCGATCGCAACAACGGTGATGATCAGCAGGGTGAATGCGAAAAAGCGGGTGAAAAGGCCCAGCACCAGGGCGATTGCGGCGAGCATTTCGCCCCAGGTCACCATGAACCAGTTCATGTTGGCCGACAAGATGCCGAAGGGAAAGATGAAGTCCTGGTTGGCAAACCAGCCGGGAGCATCGGTTCCCGCGCGGAACTTGCCGACGCCCGCGTTCCAGAATTCGTAAGCCAGCAGCAGTCGCAGGCCCAAGGGGGCAAGCCATTCACCGGCGCCGTGCAGGCGTTCGGTCAGTTTGTTATAGAAATCAGCGATCATTTTTTACTCCGGGTAGTGAGTTGTCCTGGTCAATCGATTCAATGGTTGGCTGGTTTTCGTCAGCGATGACATGGACCAGCACCTGGTGTGTATAAAGCTTCTGCAGAAGAAGCAGCGCAGCCTCCATCAGCCCAGGGTTCGGACGGCCTGCAATCAGCTTCCTTACGTGCAGATGACCCGGTAACCCTGGCTCTTCTTTCATCGAATTGATCAGGGCCAGGGTCATTTCGTTGATTTGCATGAACGTCACCTTGTCTGCACGATTGCGGAAGGCCAGCAGAATGATTGGTGCGCGATGCTTTTCGGTCGGGACAAAATTGGGCGATATCCGATGTACGGGCCATTGGAAGCAACCGACCTGAAGGGTCGGATTCACAACTGGTGCACCGGTCGACCAGTTGAGGCTCTGGTCTTCAAGCGGGGGCAACTGCGAGTTGCAGAGCCTTGCACGTGTTTCGGTATATTCCCATTGCGCCAGGTCCGGCAGCCAGGGCCTGCCTGCGATGCAATGTGGCGGGCTATGACTGCGTAGAAACAACACCAGCTCTTCGCCAATCTGTGGGAACAGCGGCGTCGTGGCGCGATGTTCGCTCATGAAAGAACGAATCAGCTCGTTCCAGTCCGAATCAGAAAGAATCCGCCGCATGACTGGAAAGTTGCGTGAAAAAAGGTTGCTCAGGTTGCCGAAGAACAGGCGTTGATAGATCGCCATTCGTCGTTCTTCGATACCAGATGGCGCCGGATGCTCATCCGGACTGCGAAGGTGAGCAGCGAACTGGCGCTGCAACTCCAACAGCTTTTCAGGCGGACTGACGCGTGGTCGAGTATTCATGGTATTCGATGATCTGGTTGATGGTGTCGACTTCTGCGAGCAGCTCAGGCAGGGGTGGGAAATTGAAATCGCGCTCAAGCAGTGTCGGGCGCGGCCCCAGTTGCTGATAAGTCGTATGCAAAAGATCCCACACGGGATCAACCACCGCCGCTCCATGCGTATCGACGATCAGATCTTCGGCTTCGTGATGGTGGCCTGCAATATGACAATAGGCAACGCGATCTGCTGGCAGTTCGCGCAGAAATGCAATCGGATCATATTGATGATTTACGCTGTTGACATAGACATTGTTCACGTCCAGCAACAACAGGCAATCCGCCTTTTCGAGGACGGCCTTGATGAATTCAAGTTCGGTCATTTCCGGAGCGACCGAGGCATAGTACGAGATGTTTTCCACTGCAATCCTGCGGCCCAGTGCGTCCTGGACCTGGATGATCCGGTCGGCGACCCAGTCCACGGTTT
>JBLRWT010000525.1:0-2210 GCA_047921095.1 Wenzhouxiangella sp.
GAACTCAGCCGGATCGAAGACCATAGCGACGAACTACAGATCGAACTGCGGGCGAAACTGTTCAAGATCGAGCACGATCTCCCGCCCGTCGACGTCATGTTCATGTACAAAATCATTGACTGGACCGGAGACCTGGGTGACATCGCCCAGCGGGTGGGCAGCCGCCTGCACATGATGATCGCGCGCTGACGCCAGGAACCTTTCTAGCTGATGGAACTGGCGATTTTCTATATCATCCTTGCGGCCGGGTTCGGCCTCTTCATGGCCTGGGGCATCGGCGCCAATGATGTCGCCAACGCCATGGCCCCATCGGTCGGCTCGAAAGCCATCACCATCAAACAGGCGATCATCATCGCCGGAATCTTCGAGTTTGCCGGCGCGGTGCTGGCTGGCGGCGGGGTCACCAGCACCATCCGCCGCGGCATCGTTGACTCCTCGTTGCTCAGCGGCCAGCCCGAATTGCTGGTCTATGGCATGCTCGCATCCCTGCTGTCTGCCGGGGTCTGGTTGCTGATTGCCTCGCGTTTTGGCTGGCCCGTCTCGACCACCCACACCATCATTGGCGCGGTGGTGGGCTTTGCCGCCATCGGCATTGGCGTTTCAGCAGTGCAGTGGCCTCAGGTGGGGCGAATCGCCATGAGCTGGGTCGTCAGTCCGGTCCTGGCCGGGGCCGTTGCCTGGCTGCTCTTCATCAGCGTGCAAAGGCTGATCCTGGAGCGCGACGATCCACTCAAATACGCCCGCCGCTATGTACCCGCCTATATCTTTCTGGCCGGGTTTTTCATGACGCTGGTCACCGTCTTCAAGGGGATCGCCCACATCGGCGTTGAAGTCTCGACCCTTCAGGCCTACGCCCTGGCTGTCGTGGTAGGCCTCGTGATTACCGCAGTAGGCACCCTGTTCATCATGCGTATTCCCTACCAGGAGCCGACAAAGCGGGAATTCCACTTCGTAACCGTCGAGCGGATTTTTGGCGTGCTGATGGTGGTTACCGCCTGCTGCATGGCCTTTGCTCATGGCTCGAACGATGTGGCCAACGCGGTCGGCCCGGTTGCCGCCGTGGTCAGCGTGGCCATGAGCGGCGACGTGCAGCAGGAAGCGATCGTGCCGATCTGGATCCTGATACTCGGCGGCATCGGCATCGTCATTGGCCTGGCGACCTACGGCCACCGGGTCATCGCCACGGTGGGCCAGAACATCACCGCCCTGACCCCGAGCCGCGGATTCGCGGCCGGCCTGGCTGCTGCAGCAACCATTGTCATGGCATCCGGGACCGGCCTGCCGATCTCCACCACCCATACCGTCGTCGGCGCAATTCTCGGCGTCGGCCTGGCACGTGGTATCGCCGCCATCAACCTGCGCGTGGTCGGCTCGATCTTCATGTCCTGGATCATCACCGTGCCCGCGGGCGCCACCCTGTCGGTGATCTTTTTCCTGATTCTCCGGGCGACACTCGGCCAGATCTAGACGCACCCGGGTGCTGGCCAAGCCAGGCTGGTCGCTAGCCCGGAGCCAATCCGCCCAGCATCGCTGTCCTACAAGCTTGTAGGACCAATCTCCCCCGACCACTCTTGACATCCTACAGCCGTATCAGGCCGAGGCTGATACCGTCAGTTCCCCGAAAATCTCAAGCTACTCCCTGTCAAGACCGAATGCGTCAGACCCGGCGCTTCGGAGGATCCAGATCCTTCAAGGGGAGCACCGTGTACCGTCTGATCGCTATCGTTCTTACCCTTCTGTTTGCTCCGCTGATGGCGACATCAGCCTGGGGCGGAGAGATCATTGCCGTCCGGGACTCAATTCCCAATCAGTACATTGTCGTACTCAAGTCGGAATCTTTCGATCAGAAGGCGTCGGCCCGCGGCTCTGACCACCGGCAGCAGGTTCACGACGTTGTACGGTCAATTGGCAGGCAGCACCGCAGCCGTCCGGGACAGGTATTCACCGACGCCATTCAGGGCTTCACCGTCAGCATGAACAGCCGGGGCGCACGCCGACTGGCACGCGACCCACGAGTTGCCTACGTGACCGAAGATTCATGGGTTCGGGCCACTGGTGCCGATGTCCAGTTTGACCCGCCCTCCTGGGGCCTGGACCGAATCGACCAGCGCGAACAAGGCCTGGATGGCGCCTATCGGCACATGTCGTTCAGCAGCGATGAAGCAGTGCATGTCTATGTGATCGATTCCGGCATCCGTAGCACGCATCAG
>JBLRWT010000526.1:0-2208 GCA_047921095.1 Wenzhouxiangella sp.
CCACCGCACAATCGCTTCGCGCCGCTCCGCCATCGGGTCGGCCTGGATGAACGCTTGCACCCTTTGCAGATAATCGGGGTGACGCGAAAGCAATGTCTCCATCGCCTTGCCGCCCGGACCAAGGCCCAACGGACCAAAGCTGGCGTTGCCCTCGTGGGCCACATAGGCGCTGTCGCACAACACGTGGCGCCAGCCGGCCTTGATGGCGCGCATGCACCAGTCGTTCTCCTCGCCGTAGCCGCGTCCGAAGGCCTGCTCGTCAAAGACGCCGATTTCATCCAGGCAGGCTCGACGGAAATACATGCAGAAGCCAACCCCCGTCGGCACCTCCGGATAGATTGGCGCCCCGGACTGGCGACAAGCCTGCGCCCAGCGCTCGGCGTCATCCGGCCAGGGATTGGGATGGCAGAACCTTGGAATGGAAGCAATCTCGCCGTTGTTGGTCAAAGGCGTTATCGAGGCGATACGGGGATCGGTCGCCGCGCAGGCCTCGATGGCCGCCAGCCAGCCTGCGGTGACCTGGGTGTCGGAGTTGAGCAGGATGACATCCTCCTGGCCGGTCACGCAAAAACCAAGATTCGCAGTACCGGTAAAACCCAGGTTGGTGTCGTTTCGAATTCTCACCCAGTCGGACGGCAGTTCGGCCATCAGTGCCTGGATATCCGGGCCGGTCGATGCATCGTCGATGACGATGACCGGATGAGACGGGGCCAATGCGGTGAGGGCCGCCAGACAACGCCGTGTCGCTTCAGGTGCGTTGTGAACCGGCACGACAACCGCCGTCATCCCTGCCGCCATCGATGCTCGAGACGAACCAGCCCCAATTCCCGGCTGCGTCCGGTGACGGTAAACGAGACCTCGGCGGTGTCATGGACTCTCAAACCCTCGGGATCCATGGCATGGCCCCGCACGACGTAGCCGCCCGGCAGCAGGTTCAGGGCGGGGAAGCGGATGCCACCGCTATATTTGCCATCACTCAGGCTGGTCAGTACGACGTCGTCATGGTCATTGGCCACGCCGTATACCGGGGTTCCGTCGGCGCGGACGATACCCAGCAGAATGACGGGGCAGCGGCCATCGGGAGAGCGCAGACGAAAGGAAACATTCAGGTCATCACCCATGGCGATCCGCGGCTCACCATCGCCGGGGTTTTCGATGCGAAGTGCGTCGACACCGTAAAGCTCGGCGCTGGCATGGCCCTGGCTGCGCGAGGCGTCCTCGGCGCTGCGCCGCTCGTGCCAGGCCAGGTAGGACTGGGTGACGTCGAAGACATCGCCCTGGGCACGAGCACAGCCGCCCTCCAACCACAGGGCCTGCTGACACAGCTTCTGGACCTGGTACATGTTGTGCGACACCATCAGCAGGGTGCCGCCCTGCTCCAGGTAGTTCTCGATCCAGCGTATGCATTTTTTCTGAAACGATTCGTCACCGACGGCCAGGACCTCGTCGGTAATCAGAAGATCCGGTTGGACGGAGGCGACCACTGCGAAACCGAGCCGAACCACCATGCCTGAGGAATAGTGCTTGACCGGCTCGTGGATCGACTCACCGATATCGGCGAAGGCCAGGATATCGTCGAGCTTTTCGGCGATGCGCTGCCGGCTCAGGCCAAGAAACGCGGCGTTCATGTGCAGATTCTCGAGCCCGGTATATTCCGGGTCGAAACCTGCTCCAAGCTCAAGCAAGGCAGCCGTGGTCCCTTGATGCGTGATTCGACCGCCGCTGGGTGCCAGGACGCCGGTGATGACCTTCAGCAGCGTCGACTTGCCGGCCCCGTTGGCGCCGATGATCCCCATCGACTGGCCGGGTCGGATCTCGAAATTGATGTCACGAACGATGGAGGTCCCACCCGTGTATCGACCCGTGGTCAGTATCTGCCAGAACGCGCGCATGCGCTGGCCGGATTTGACGGTATGCGGATAGGTCTTGGCCACGCCCTCCAGCCTGAGCAGCGTCTCGCTCACAGGAAATCCTCGAAGTTGGGGCTCAAGCGACGAAACAGCCGCGCTCCCAGCCACAAGGTCAGAAGGGCGCCGGTCAAAATGATCAAAAACGTCAGGTCCGGCAGCCATTTTCCCAGAAACAGGCCGGCACGGATCTCTTCCATCCACCAGGCCATGGGGTTGTACCGAAGCCAGCGCGCCATGCCTTCCGGCAGAAGCTGCGGCGCGTACAGGATGGGGGTCATGAAGAACCAGAACATGATCA
>JBLRWT010000527.1:0-2205 GCA_047921095.1 Wenzhouxiangella sp.
GTCGGCGATGTCGGCGATCAGTCCCCGCAATTGGGCCAGCAGGGCCAGACGGTTGGCACGCACTGCCTCATCCTCGCACATCACCATGACCTCGTCGAAAAATCGGTCCACCGGCTCCTTGAGCCGGGACATGGCTGCCAGGGCGGCTGGGTAATCGGTATTGTCCAGGTGCTGGGTCAGCTCACTTTCTATTTTAGAAATACTGTCAAAAAGCGCCTTTTCGGCATCTTCTGACAATAACTCGGGGTTAACAGCTGCTATCGTGATTTCACCGGCCTGGCGCAAAAGATTGCTTGTTCGCTTGTTTGCGCTGATCAGGCTTTCAGCGCGCGGGTCGCGGGTGAAGGCCTGGACCGCCCGCGCCCGGGCCATGAAATCTGCCACCGAACCGGTCTTGCCGGCCGCCACGGCCTGGACCGTGCTGGTGTCAATGCCCTGCTCCGTAGCGTGTGAGCGTAGCCGGTCCATGAGAAATTCTTCGACTTCCGTGAGGACCTGGCTATCGATTTCGAGCTGATCGGCCAATGGCTTGGCCGCCAGCTCGATGGCGTGTTTCAGCGTCAACGAACTCTCGGTCTGCTCGAGGATACGGATCAGGCCCAGGGCGGCACGGCGCAGGGCAAATGGGTCCTTGCCGCCGCTCGGCTTCTTGCCGGCGGCAAAGATGCCCACCACCGTGTCGAGCCGGTCGGCCAGTGCCAGTGCCTGGCCGGGCTTGTCTCCCGGCAGGGTGTCTCCGGCGTGACGCGGTCGGTAATGACTTTCAATCGCCTGGGCCACGGTCTCCGGTTCACCTTCGACCAACGCGTAGTGACGGCCCATGATGCCCTGCAACTCGGGAAACTCCCCGACCATCTCGGTGACCAGGTCGCACTTGCACAAGCGTGCCGCCCGGGCGGTCGCCTCCGGGTCGGCGCCGAGTTCCCGGGCCAGCGCCGGGGCCAGGGTCTCCAGGCGCCGGACCTTGTCGCCGACCGAGCCCAGTTTCTGCTGGAACAGGATGCCGTCGAGCTGAGCGCGACGCTGATCCAGGCGGGTCTTGCGATCCTGGTCCCAGAAAAAGCGTGCATCAGCCAGGCGCGGCCGAATGACCCGTTCGAAACCGGCGATCATTGCCGCCGCATCCCGGCTTTCGATATTGGCCACGGCCACGAAGCGATTCGACAAGGCGCCGTCGGCCTGGCGCAACGGGAAGCACTTCTGATGTTGCTGCATCGAAGACACCAGGGCCTCATCCGGCACCTGGAGAAAATCGGCGTCGAAACTGCCGATGACCGCGACGGGCCATTCGGTCAGGCCGGCATTTTCATCCACCAGGTCTTCACTCAGTCCGGCGGCCAATCCAGCGCTGGCGCTCAGGGTTTCGACCTGCTCCCGGATCCGGTCGCGCCGCCTGGCAGGATCAGCGAGGACAAAGGCTTTTTCGAGCACCCCTTCATACTGGTCGGCCGATGCCAGCTCGTGCCCACCGGGGGCGTGAATTCGATGGCCCTGGGTGGTGCGGCCGGCCTGGAGGCCAAACATCGAGATATCGAGTACCTCGGCGCCGTGCAGCGCGACCAGCCAACGGACCGGTCGCAAGAAGCGTTCTTCCCGATCAGACCAGCGCATGGAACGGGCACCGGCCATCTGGCGAATGGTCTTGTCGAGGATTTCGGGCAGGATTTCGGACAGGCTGCGGCCTGGCTCGAGGACACGGGCATACAGCCAGCGGCCCTGATCGTTTTCAATCCGCTCCAGGTCGGCAACCTTCTTGCCGACGCTGCGGGCGAAGCCTTCGGCAGCCCGGGTGGGATTTCCTTCGCTGTCGAAGGCGACGTTTTCTGCCGGACCTTTTCGCTCCAGTTCACGATCCGCCTGGCGCGTGCGAACGTCGGTGATTCGCACCGCCAGCCGCCGCGGCGTGTCCAGTGCGATAACGCCTTGGGTGTTGTCGATCAGGCCGGCATCGATCAAGCCCTGAGCCAGCCCTTCGGCCAGCAGTCTGGATTGTTGTGCCAGCAGGCGGGCGGGCAACTCTTCGCAGCCCAGTTCCATCAGTAGATCGGCGCGCTCGCTCATGCTGCCGCTCCCTGCTTGAGGCCGGGAAAGCCCAGCGACTGACGCCGCGCGAGGTAGGTTTCGGCCACCCTGCGCGATAGATCGCGAACCCGAAGCAGATAGCGCTGGCGCTCGGTGACCGAAATGGCCTGACGCGCATCGAGC
>JBLRWT010000528.1:0-2204 GCA_047921095.1 Wenzhouxiangella sp.
GAGCCAGAAGTATAGAGAATGAACAGCGGGTCCTCTGCGTTCATCTCTTCAGCCTCGCAGTCGGGTTCAGCGGCCGCTGTGATCTCGTGGTACCAAAGATCGCGGTCTTGCTGCCAGGCAATGTCACTGCCGGTGCGTCTGACCACGATCACCTTCTCTATCGTGGTGACTTCGTCAGCTTCCAGGGCCTTGTCGACATTGCTCTTCAATGGCACCTTCTTGCCGCCACGCACGCTTTCATCGGCGGTGATGACGATGCTTGACTGGCAGTCGACGATGCGGTTGGCCAGCGCGCCAGGCGAAAAGCCGCCAAAGACCACGGAGTGAATTGCGCCGATTCGCGCGCAGGCCAGCATGGCAAAAGCAGCCTCGGGAACCATGGGCATGTAGAGCGTGACCCGGTCACCTTTTTTCACACCGTGGGTCTTCAGCGCATTGGCCAGGCGACAGACCTGTTCGTGCAATTCGTTGTAGCTGATATGACGACTGACCTGCGGATCATCGCCTTCCCAGATGATCGCGGTCTGGTTACCGTGCTGGGCCAGATGGCGATCAATGCAGTTGCTGCTGACATTGAGCGTACCGTCCTCGAACCACTTGATATGAAGATCGTCTTTGGCGAACGAGGTGTCCTTGACCCGCGTGAACGGCCTGATCCAGTCCAGCCTCGAACGTGCCTGCTCGGCCCAGAATTTCCCGGGATCCTCGATCGAGGCGGCATACATGCGCTCGTACTGGTCACGATCGATCAGGGCGTCGCTGCTGGTCGCCGCGATTGGATAGATTTTTTCTTCTGACATGATCTGGCCCCGCTCGCCCTTTGAATTCTACGTACACCGTACACCTGATACTAGCAGGCAATTCCGGCCGATTGGAAACCAACCGGTTGGCATGGCCATTGTGGTCGTGTCCCGGCTATCATCCAGCCTGACTCCCTCCAACATCATCGGCCAGAATGAAGATTTACATCAACGGCGAATTGATTGACGAGCAGGCAGCGACCGTATCGGTGTTCGATAGTGGTTTCGTACTCGGGGATGGCGTCTGGGAAGGGATCCGCGTCGTCCGGGGCCGGCCGGCCTTTCTGGATCCGCACCTGGACCGTCTGTTCGAAGCTGCCAAAGCGATCATGCTGGATATCGGCATGGACCGCGCTGCGCTGACCGCGGCCATCGACCAAACCATCGCAGCCAACAGCCTGGTCGACGATGCCCACCTGCGACTCATGGTGACCCGCGGTGTCCGGCGCCAGCCCTACCAGGATCCGCGCCTGGCCACGGGCGCGGCCACCGTGGTCATCGTGCCGGCGACAAGTCCGCATGATCCAGCCGCAGCCGAGCGCGGGCTCGATCTGTTCACGGTTCATGTACGGCGTGGGGCGCCTGATGTGCAGGATGCGAAGATCAACTCCCACAGCAAGTTCAATTGCATCGCCGCCTGTATTCAGGCCAATCAGGCCGGCGCTGATGAAGCACTCATGCTTGATCCGCATGGTTTCGTCGCTACCTGCAACTCCACCCACTTCTTTATCGTCAGGAAAGGGCAAGTCTGGACTTCGAGCGGCAGGTACTGTCTGGGTGGCATCACCCGGGCCAACGTGATCAATCTCTGCCGCGCCAATGGTCTCGAGTGTTGCGAGAAGGATTTCAGCCTGACCGACGTCTATGGCGCCGCCGAAGCCTTCGTGACCGGCACGCTTGGCGGCCTGACCCCGGTCCGCCGGATCGACGGTCGCCTGATCACCAGCGCCCCGCCGGGACCGGTTACCCAACGCTTGCAGGCACTCTATCGCGATTTGCTCCATCAATCGGTCGCCGAGTGAGGACGGTGGGCCCATGAAACTGGCAATGTGGTCAGGTCCGCGCAACATCTCCACTGCCATGATGCGGGCGTGGGAAAATCGCCTGGACTGCGTTGTCAGTGACGAGCCCCTGTATGCCGCCTGGTTGGCCGGGTCAGGCGCCGACCATCCGGGCCGGGAGGAGATCATTGCCCAGGGTCAGACTGACTGGCGCCAGGTGATCAACTCGCTGACCGGGCCAGTGCCGGGCGGCAAGGCAATCTGGTATCAGAAGCACATGTGCCACCACCTGCTCGATGACATGGGCTTCGACTGGACCGATGCGCTGGTCAACGTCTTTTTGATCCGGCGCCCGGATGAAGTCGTGGCTTCTTACATCCGGGCGCGCGGAACCGACCAGGTC
>JBLRWT010000529.1:0-2196 GCA_047921095.1 Wenzhouxiangella sp.
TGGATCAGTTCACCGTGGTTGCGGGTTCCGCCCGGCTTCCACGAGATCCAGTCGCTGTGCATGACCGTGGCAATCACCACTGGGGCAGTGAAAAGAACGAATATGAGAATCAGGACCTGCTTGTTCATTTGCGACGGAAACTCCGGATGGTCAGGATCAGCCAGATCAGAAAAACGGCGATGGCAATGCTGGCCCATTGGAACGCGTAGCCGCGATGGCGTTCCGGCCCCATGTTGATCAGGCGCCACTCGTCACCGGTCAGGTGAGCCGGGTGTTGCGGATCCAGCAACAGCACCTGGTCGATAACCGAATCGTCGAACGCATCGCGGATTCGGTCCATATCGAAATAGGTCATCAGGTTCGGCCAGTTGTCTGGATCGAGCGCCTGGGCCTGGCCAATCTGCAGACCCACACGCGGTGGTTCATTCAGCCGGCCCTCGATCTGGACCAGGTGCTCGGGGGTGTCGAGGTCCGGCATGCGCGCGGCTCGACGGTCCCACGGTTGCCAGCCGCGGTTGACCAGGATGATTTGATTGCTGCCTTGCGGCCGAAATGGTGTAAAGACATGAACGCCGGGATGATTGTTGCGTATCTGGTTGTCGAGCAGCACGTGCCTGTCGGCATAGAAATGCCCGGAGCCGGCAACCAGGGAATAGCGTGGCCGTGGCTCCGCGCCCAAGTCATTCAGCGACAGGGCAGGGGCCTCTTCCCATTGGCTCATCAAGTATTCTTTTTCGGCGGCTCGCTCCACCTGCCAACCGGCCAGATGGATGCTGCCTGCAATCACCAGCAGGGCGGCCAGGTGAGGTAACCAGAAACGAATTGATGAAAAGCGGCTCGTGGTCATCACAGTCAGGATTTATAATGCATACCGGTCATTTTGAGGTCATTGTTCGTGCTGAGTAAAATCCCATGCTGAACAAAATCCCATGTTAAGTAAAGTATTGATTATCGGAATCTTTCTGGCAATTCTGTATAGCCTGGCTTCCAGTTTTTATTTCCTGGTCAGCGATAAGGGTGACGATGACTACCGCACGGTGCGCCGTCTGAGCTGGCGAGTCGGCCTTTCACTGGGCTTGCTGCTCCTGCTGTGGGGAGGATTTCATTTCGGGATCATCGAACCGCAGGGCATCAATCCAGTCCAGTACCCAGCGGATCCCGGAAATTGACTTGTGAGAACCGGGCCCGGGTTCGGGCCCGTAGAGCGTTAGAGGGAGCGCATCAGAGTTGACCTAGTACGTGCTCCGCGCTGGATACCCGAAACTCACCCGGGTCTTCCACCAGCACCTTTTCCACCGTGCCGTTGCGCGTGATCAGGGCGAAACGCTGGCAGCGCTGTCCCATGCCAAATGCCGACGCATCCATCTCCAGGCCCAGAGCCCTCGTGAACTCGCCATTGCCATCGGCCGCCATCGTCACCTTGTCGCCCACCTTGGCCGACTCGCCCCAGGCATTCATGACAAAGACGTCGTTGACGGCCATGCAGACGATGCGATTGACGCCGCGCCGGTTCAGTTCGTCGGCAAGATCGACAAAACCCGGCAAGTGCTTGGCCGAGCAGGTCGGAGTAAACGCGCCGGGAACGGCGAACAGGACCGTGCGGCCCTGACCGAACAGCGCCTTTGTTGACACCGGCTTAGGCCCTTCGGCCGACATGACGGTCAGCGTGGCTTCCGGGATCGGATCGCCTGGAGAAATCGACATCAATCAGTCTCCCAGCGCATTGTTCATGGCCGAAATCAGGGCGTTCTTGTCGACCGGCTTGGTGATGTAGGCCGAGGCGCCCTGGCGCATGCCCCAGATCCGATCGGTTTCCTGATCCTTGGTGGTGACAAAAATGACCGGAATGTCGGCTGTGGTCTTCTGCTTCGAGATCTTGCGCGTCGCCTGGAAGCCATTCAGACCCGGCATGACCACATCCATCAGGATCAGGTCCGGCACCTCAGCCACGGCCTTTTCCACACCTTCTTCGCCGTTGGTGGCGGTGACGACCTGGTGGCCGGCACCCTCGACGATCTTGGTCAGTGAGAACAGCTGGGTCTCGGAATCATCAACAATCAATACTTTGGCCATTTGGCACCCTTCTGGTTGTCATTATCAAGGCTGATTTTATCCACTTATCATACTCTAATCAGGCGGGATCGTTCGCTTCGTTCAACCCACCTTATTCACCGCCCTTCCGTAGCGAGACGCCGC
>JBLRWT010000530.1:0-2192 GCA_047921095.1 Wenzhouxiangella sp.
CGCGATGCCGACACTCAGCCCGAGCGCCAGGCTCAGCGCCGCCAGGGCTGGCGCCAGCCGGGAGCCAGCGCCGCCGAGCATTCCCAGGGCGCGACCAGTCAGTCCTCCCGGACGGGCACGGTGTGCTGCTTTCAATAACAGCATGCCGGCCGCTGGGGCCAGCAGCGCACAGGCGCACAGTAGAAGAAATAGGCCAGCCAGAACCCAGGCCAGTCCGGGCATAAGCACCATGGCACCAAGGCCGGCAAGAGCCAGGCCGATTGCCAGTGCAAGTCGGGCGGGCAGGGGCAACCCGATGCCCGATGCCGACTGTCGACTGAGTTGGCCGGGCTGGATGCGCACGGCGGCGGCCAGAATGCCGGTCACGCTGACGACGGCCAGCAACAAGGTGGCCAGCCAGATGACCAGGTACAGCGCCGGTGTGGGTGAGACGGCCGTTCCCGTGACCAGACCATAAAGCTCGGCAACCGGCGACCGAACCAGTTCGAGCAGACGCGTGGCCAGCCAGGTGCCCAGCGCCAGACCGGCCAGGGCACCGAGCCCGGCCAGAACCAGCGTTTCGCTGGCCAGCAATACGCCAAGCTGGCGGGGGGTCACACCGACGGCCCGCAGCATGCCGATCTGCTGGCGGCGTTGCACCAGCAAAAAGGCCAGCACCGAGTAGACCACGAACAGACCGACCACCAGCCCCAGCAGGCTCAGTGCTGTCAGGTTGGTGCGCATGCCGGCGGTCAGTTGTGCGGCACTGTCGCGGCGCTGACCGGCATCGATCAGAACCAGTTCTTCGGGCAGGTGCTCGATGAGCCAGGCCCGCGCGCCGGCCCGGGCTTCGATCCAGGACAGCTCGCCACGCCGTTCGAGCAAGTGCTGGGCGTTGGCCAGGTCCATGAGCAGCCGATTATCCAGGTCGCGCGTTCCCTCGATGGCAGCGATCGGTATGAGCTCGATGTGCCGCCCGGCAACGCGAACCGGCCATGGCTCACCGATAGTCAGCCCGAGTCGGTCCTGGGTGTGGCGATTGACCATGACGGCACCTTCCATACCGAGCAGCGAACCGGTGGCCGCGCCACTCAGGCGCATCGGGCCGCCTTCAGCCAGTGATAACGGATCGATCGCCAGCAATTCCAGGATTTCTCCGTCATGGCGTACGCGGGTCTGCAAAACCGGCACCAGAGCCGGTGAGCCGGGTAAGGTGGCCAGCCTCGCATAATGCTGCTCATCGACCACCCCGCGCGGGTGTTCAATGCGAAGGCTGTCGCGGCCGCTCAAGGCCTCGGTAGCAGTGTCTAGCGAGTGCAGCAGGACGTCCCGCAGCAGGGCAACGCCGGTGACGACAGCCACCCCCGCTGCGATGCCGACCAGCGCCAACAGCAGTTGACCCGGATGTCGATAGAGAAAGCGTCGTGAAAATTGAGCCAGGATGCGCATCAGGACGCTTTGAGCTGGCCGTGGCGCAGGAAGAAGACCTGTTCGCAAAGTTCGGCTGCCTGCGGATTATGAGTCACCATCAGCAACGTGCATCCGGTCTGTCGTGTCACCTGGTCGAACAACTGCAGTACACCGTCGGCTGTAGCCTGGTCCAGGCTGCCAGTCGGCTCGTCCGCCAGCAGCAACGCTGGTTCGTGTACCAGGGCGCGGGCAATGGCCACACGCTGACGCTCACCGCCCGAAAGTGTTTCAGGCAGCCGTGACATCAGGTGATCGATACCCAGCGTTCTGGACAGGGCTTGAAGCTGGCTTTTCGCGGCTGACCTGCGATTGAGCCACAGGGGCAACTCAATGTTTTCACGGACAGTCAGACTGTCGAGTAGATTGAAATCCTGGAAAACCAGGCCGACATGGCGGGCGCGCAGCTGGGTCAACGCTGGCTCTGGAACGTCGGCCAGGTCACGGCCTGCCAGCTCGACCCGGCCGGCGTCCGGACGGTCCATGCCTGCCGCCAGATGGAGCAGAGTGGTCTTGCCGGAACCGGATGCGCCCATGACGGCGACCCGCTGGCCCTGATTCAGGGTCAGAGAGAGATCGTCGAGAACTCCGATGGGCTCGCTGCCCGCGTGAAACACGCGGCGCACCTGGTGCAAGTTCAGAACCCGCTCAGTACTCACGACCATTATCCTCGCGCGATCAGTTCGACCATCATTGTAGCCGTGGTTGTTCTGAGGCTCCCTGGTAGAGGGGCAATAAAAGCCCCC
>JBLRWT010000531.1:0-2191 GCA_047921095.1 Wenzhouxiangella sp.
TGGTCGAGGCGGTTGAAGCCGAGTTGCACCGCCTTGGAAAGGTTCATGATGTTCCTGGTCGGCCCTACTTGTCCTACCGTATTTCACAGAGTTACCAGACCGGCGTCTGTATCTATTTCACGCTCGGGTTCTGCGGCCGTGGCCTCGAGCAGGCCGATACTGTTTACCAGGCGATCGAGCAACGACTGCGCGAGGTCGTGCTGGATCATGGCGGCTCGCTGTCGCATCACCACGGCATCGGCAAGGTGCGACAGCACTTTGTCCGCCGTGTCCATTCCGAAACGGCGATCAGGGCCATTCGCGGCATCAAGCAGAGCATTGATCCGGGAAACATCTTTGCATCCGGCAACCATGTGTTCGGTCGGCAGTTCGGTGATCAGGCCACGATTTCGGCAGACTACACCGAGAAGGCCAGTTTGGCCGATCGTGCTGGCGTTGCCGATTGACTCGATCGTGCGTGTGCGGCTGGGCAGCGACTCAGCGGCTTAAAAAAAACGGTTGGTAAGTACAACTTTTCAAGTTCAGCTGTCTTATCATTGGACACAAGGCACAGCATAGATTCGGCATATGGCAGTATGGGAATCGGGGCTGAATATCGAGCCCAAAGGTGTTGAATTCGGCACAGCGAACCTGTTGAGGTGCGCGGGATGAGGGCGGCCTGGGTTCCGTGGATCGTGGTGATCCTGGCAGTCGTCGGGGCCGGTCTGTCGCTATTGATTTCCCAGAGCCTGGGTCTGGTCCCACAATGCAACGTCTTCCTTGAGGGTTGCACCAGCATCAGTGGCACCGGCCGTCAGGAGCCGGCCTCGTTCGTCTACCGCGCTACCATCATTCCGGCAATCGTGCTGTTGTCGGTCACCTGGTGGCTGACTGCCGCCTGGCTCGGCCGGCTGGGCGCGGCCAACCGGCGCTGGCGCATGGCCCTGGTGGTCTTCGGCGGGCTCAGTCCGGTTTTGGCAGTGATCTATGTCGTGATCCTGGGTGCGTCGGGCGTATGGATCGATGCCGGCCGGCAGTGGATCAGCGCGAGCTATTTCACCATGGCGCTGGTGGCCAAGCTTTTCGTCGGCACGATCCTTCTGCGCCAGGCCAGAACTGGCAACCCACTGGTGCCCAACGGGCTTGGCCTTGCCATGTTCGCAATACCTGTTGCATTGCTGCTTGTGATGGTCACCAGCGTGATGCTTGAGTTGGTCATGGCGGACGCGTCCGTGGCACATAACTTGTTGCAATGGCCTGCGACAATGGCGTTCGCCGGCTGGTATTTCCTGCTCGGACTGAGCTGGAAAGTCACCGGCCTGGAAGTGCGCCTGGAAGCTCATCCACCCGCCGGATTCCCTGGCAGCAGTGAAACAGGTCAGGTAAAACGATGAACGCCGACCGGTTGCCATGGCTGTTCGTGATGGTTTCGGTCGGCGGGGCGACCGCCTCGCTCTGGGTCTCCAGCTACTACGGCCTGATCCCGGATTGCCGGGTATTTCTGGATGGTTGCACCAGCATCAGTTCGGTTGGACGCAATCCCCCGGCCGCTTACGTGTTTCGCGCTACGGTATTGCCCTCGGCCGCCCTGTTGCCCTTTATCTGGTTGCTGGCGGCGGTCTGGTTGATGCAGGTTGGCGCAGCAAGCTATCGCTGGGCAGTGACGGTGGCAGTCCTGGGGGGGCTGAGTCCGATGCTGCTGATTGTCTATATCACCCTGCTCGGCGCGCCGGGCGAACTGGCTGACATCCTGCGTCAGCGCGTGGTGACGGCCTATTTCCCGGTGGCGCTGATCGCCAAGCTGACGACCGGCGCGCTGCTGGTCCGGCAAAGCCGGGCCCGGGCGGGTGTGGTTTCGCCCTGGCTCAGCTATGGCATGTTGTTGGTTGCGGCGGTCGTGTTGCTGGTGGCGATACTGAGTGCAATCGTGGATCAACTGATGACCGATCCTTCCAGGCTTCATCATTCGATGCAATGGCCGGCCACGGTGGTCTTTGCCCTCTGGTACCTGCTGCTGGCACTCGCCTGGCGGCAAACCGGATTCATCCTTCGGGCAGAAAGGGCGTCAACTGCAGTCACCAGTAAAAGGCCTGCCGGGGAGCATGTTGGCGAACGTACAGACCGGTTACGGCAAGCTCAATAGCATCTGGGTCGAGCATCAAGCCGATGCATGGTCAGCTCGATCCCTTCAGGATCGAGCTTTTGATTGTAC
>JBLRWT010000532.1:0-2182 GCA_047921095.1 Wenzhouxiangella sp.
AACTTCGCGTCTTTGCGTCTTCGCGTTTAAAGGTTTTTTGTGTTTTTCAGGATTTGCCGATTTCGACCGGTTTCATTTGCTTGTCCACGGCAACCATGACCAGGCTGCCCTGGATCGCCAGTTCCTGGGTGGCGGCCATGGTGTTTTCGAGCAGGATCTTGACCTGGACGGTCATCGAGGTGCGACCGATTCGGGTGACTTCGCCGACCAGTTCGACGATCGAGCCTTCCGGAATCGGTACCTTGAAGTCAACACGGTCCATGGACACGGTGACGACCTGGCGGCGCGCGAAACGTGTGGCGGTCAGGAAGGCGACCTCGTCCATCCAGTGCAGCGCGGTGCCGCCGTAGAGGGTGCCGATGGGGTTGGTGTCGTGCGGGAACACCAGCTTGGTGATGCGGGTACGGGATTGTTCGATTCTGAGGTCAGGTGAGGTCATTTTCTGGCTTGTTCTTTTTGGCGTTCCGGCAAGTTTAACCCGGCACCATAGAAAACCCCGCTGGGGAGCGGGGCAAAGGCTTGGAGTGTCTTAATCTGTGTTGAATGCTCAGGCGGCATTCTTGAGTGCAGCGATGTCGCTCGTGTCCAGAACGCCAGCCACGGCGTGAATGACCGAAGCAATCCTTACAGCGTGCTGGATCACATCTGCGGTAACTCCACCCTTGATGAGAATCTGTTCGTGGCTGTCGATGCACATGCCACAACCGTTGATCGCGGATACGGCCAGAGAGAGCAACTCGAAATCGACCTTGTCGATACCGGGGTTGCCAATCACGCTCATTCGCAGCTTGGCCGGCATCCTGGCATAGGCTTTGTTGGATGCCAGGTGAATGAATCGGAAGTAGATGTTGTTCATGCCCATGATCGCCGCTGCCGCTTTGCTGGCGTTGAGCCAGTTGTCATCGAGATGACTGGCCGCCTCGCTGGCGATGGCATCGATCAGTTCCTTGTTGCGGCTGGCAATGGCGGTGGCCAGTGCCGTGCCCCAGACCTGCTGCTCGGTCATGCCGGCCGCCTGGTCGACATCGACGACGTTGCCGAGATTGATGCGCAGATCCTTGGCATAGTCAGGAATTTGTTGCTTGATGCGGTCGATACTCATTGCTCGCTCCTGGTTTGAGGCGTCGATTATGGTGTCAAGCGAACCCGGTGGCCTGTGGCCACCGGGTCGGTACTGCTGGGGATGATGCTCAGGCGGCCCGGAGGACGTCTTCACCCGGCTGCCAGTTGCAGGGGCAGAGCTCATCGGTCTGGAGTGCATCCAGGATCCGCAATGTTTCTTTCGGGTTGCGGCCGACGTTCAGGTCGGTCACGGAAACGTGGCGGATGATGCCTTGCGGATCGACGATGAACGTGGCGCGGTTGGCGACACCTTCGTCGGCGTTCAGAATGCCCAGTGCACCGGACAGCTCACGCTTGACGTCGGCCAGCATCGGGATCTTGAGATCACGCAGATCATCATTGTGCTGGCGCCAGGCCAGGTGGACGAACTCGGTATCGGTGCTTGCGGCCAGAACCTGGCAGTCGCGATCGGCGAACTCGTCGGACAGGTCGCTGAACGCCTTGATTTCGGTCGGGCAGACGAAGGTGAAGTCCTTGGGGTAGAAGAACACCAGTTGCCACTTGCCGTCATAGCTGCTGCTGTCGATGTCGGTAAAACCGGACTCGATGTCCGTACCGACGGTTGCCTTCAGCTTGTAGTTCGGAAATTTGTCACCAATCGTCAACATTTCTTGTCTCCTTGAAAAAACTTTGCCAAATTGAAATCCGCGGAATGCCGCGTACGGGAGACAAGATAGGGGCTCGGCGTCTATTTATCCAATTGATTGTTTTTATCCCGGCAATTGCTTTTCTCTATAGGAAGAAAATCACTGAACTGTTGGCGTACAAATGCTTTATTTACAGAGAGTTAGAATATATTTCTGATAACTTACATTGCTCGGTTCAGGGGGCGGATCCGCCCCCGTGTCGCACTGATTCCGACCAACAAGAGCAGCAGGGAAATCAGCCAGAGACCCCAGGGCCCGAGAGTGGGCACAGGGACGGGCTCCCCGAGTGCGATGGTCAGCGTAGCAGTGACCTCGGGCAGCGGCGTATCTTCGGGATCAGTGGCATTCACCGTAGCGATGTTGACCAGCGTTTCCGCCGCCAGGTCTGATGCCGTCACGGTATAGCTGCCAGC
>JBLRWT010000533.1:0-2181 GCA_047921095.1 Wenzhouxiangella sp.
GCTACGATGAACAAGCGACTCTGGGCGCGCAGGCGCAGGCGCTGGCCGTGCATTGCTCGGCCACCGAAATTGCCGACATCGTCGCCGACCAGCCAGTGACAGACAAACAGGAGCCGGCTAGCATGTTTCGGTTTGCCTGTGCCGGCAACTGGTTCGGCTGCGCTCTGGCCCAACTCGCCGCCCCTGCCTGGTCGCCTTATCGCCAGCGCACGCGCGACCACGGCGCGCGGCTGCGCCTGCTCAATGCCTGGTTCCATGCTCGCGAACAAGCCGGCGGCAACCCCGAGCGCATGCCGCAGTCGCTCGCCGGGCGCCTGGATGAACTGTCCCACTCCGACCGGCGCTACGCGCTGGACCGCCAGACCAATGAAACCCGGGTCGAACTGTACGCACCGGAACGGGACGCGCACTGGCACCTGCCCTTGCCCCGGCCAGGGGAAATGAATGACTGAACCGCCCCCACGTTGGGGTGTCCGGTATTTTCCGGTATTTCCCCGTCGCGGCAATCAAACCGGCAATCGGAATCGAACCCGGAAATCGAACCCGGACACCCACCTCGAGGTTTCGTGCAGCTGAAGACTGGCCCATGTTCAAAGACATGACTCGTTCCCCAATGATCCATCTAATGCAAGGTGAGCAAGTTCTGGCTCAGTGGGTTGCTTTATCCTTGGCCAGAACAGGGTGGCCACCTGGCTCATATGTCAGCACTCTGGGAAAAGTATCAGCGACAGTTGACAGAGCCTGATTCTTAGGGTTTCCTGCGAAACCTCCTGTATAAAGCCGGTGCAGGGGGGGGGATAGCGGTGGCTGATGGCGAGCCGTGGGTGGCGGAATACTGCACGATCTTGCAGCATCTCTCCGCATTGGCGTTCTTTCATAAGGTCACCCACGTCCGGACGTTTTGAAATCAAGTTTGTGGGCATCAAAGGACCGGTAAACCCAGTTGTTCAAGTAAACCACCGAACACACCGAAAATGAGCAGCAAAGCTTTCGGTGTATTCGGTGCTTTCGAGTGGTTCGCTTTTTCCGGGTTGCTCTCTCTGCGATAGTCGGTATACGGGGCTTGTCCTGCAGGAAGAGCCAACTCCCGACGCGACATCGCATAGAATCTGTATAGGAAGTATAAGCGTAGTAGCCGACCAACGGCAGGAGCCATGCCGCCCTGGAAGGCAATAATGAGATCGCCGATTCTTGGGCCCAGTCTTCGGCCATGCTTACTATCCGCCCGGAAAGGCTTCCAGGATACCCAGATGGTAAACCTGAATGCCGGCGGCTGAACGAAAACCGGGACCGATCCCGGCTGCTACAGGAAGTCGTTCAAGGTGACGCCGACGCCCAGAGTGGTCTGCCTCCAGTTGTAGTCGAGCATGCTTTCGCCGTAGCCGTGGAAGACCTGCACATAGGCGCGCAGGGGCCCGAGAACCGGCCGTGAGGACCAAGCCGCCTCGATCGCGCCCCTGCCCTCGCTCACGTTCCCGCGTCCCCAGACCGTGAAGCGGTTTTCGCCACGCTGGTAGAAGGCGGTCAACTGGGCGTAGCCATAGAAGTCGGTGATATCGGGATTGTCCTCGTCCTCCAGGACGTACCAGGCCCGCCCGATCAGGGCCAGTCCGCCGCGCTCGACCCCGCCTTCGATGAACAGCCGGTCCCAGCTTCGAGAAATCGGGTCCGACCGCCCGTTGGACTGGTGGTTGTAACCAAAATTGAGCAGGTTGAAGTCCCAGCCGCCCAGCGAGATGCCCGGGCGATAGCTGGCGAACAGCTCCGGCGTGTGGTTGGTGTCGCGAAAGGGACTGGAAAGGTCGGATTGAAAGACCTGCCACTGGTTCTGCTGGGTGTAGGCGAACCAGACCCCGAGATTCCGATCCTCCCGGGCCCATAGTCTGGCCTTGAAGCTGAGCTGGAACTTGGCTTCGAAGGATTCCAGTTCCTGGTCCTGGTCGACCTGCTCGAACAGCGGCGTAAAGGGTTCTCGGTTGACCCGGCTGGTGTAGCGCCCCGGCAGCAGGTAGTTGGGTCTGTGCAGCAGGATCAGGCCCCGAGGGGATTCGGGATCGAAGGCCCAGGCACGCCCGATCAGGGAGGGCCTCGGCGGCGCCTGGTCAGGCCCCGGGCCCTCGACCTCGGCGTCCGGGACGGTCAACAGCGGCTCGCCGCCGGCCTGAAAGGCGTTGTCGAAGG
>JBLRWT010000534.1:0-2181 GCA_047921095.1 Wenzhouxiangella sp.
CCAGAACGGCAGTCATATCGGCTCCCGCCTGTTAAAGACCCGTAGTGTGCCCCATGAAAGCGGAAATGTCCACATGATCGGCGACGTTTGGCGCAGAAGCTATTTTGGCGCGATACTTTTTTACAACCAAGGGGCCAGCACGTCCTCAAGTTCTTCAGCCGTGACCTCGCCCAGGTGCTGCCACCGGATCACACCCTGCCGATCGACCAGAACGGTATACGGCAGGGCGCCTCGACTGTTGCCCCAGGCGCGCTGGGTGTCGATGACCTCGGTGCTGCCCACGAGGATGGTGTAATCAATCCCCAGTTCATTCACGAAATCGGCCACCGGAACCGGGTCGTCCATCGCGATGCCGACCACTGCGAGCCGATCCTGGTGCTGGCGGCTGGCATCCTGCAGGACCGGCATTTCACGGCGACAGGGCGCACACCAGGTTGCCCAGAAATTGACCAGCAACAGTTGGCCATCGAAATCGGCTGCCTCCACCCACTGGCCATTCAAATCACCGTGGCGAAAGCCTGGCTGTGGATCGCCCAAGGCAGCACCTGAAACACCGGGAGCCGGCGGTGGCGGGCGGGTGAACCAGGCCACCCCAGCCCCCATGGCCAGACCCAGCACGGCCACCAGCACGATCAATGCGGCCGTTTTCATCAGCCTTGAACTTCATCAAGCAACGAGGCGAAGCGGGCTGGCGCGAGAAAGCCGAAGGTTCGAAGATGCTTCAACTCCTCGCTGTTATGGAAGAAAAGATAGGCGGGCGGGCCAATCAGGCCAAACGCGGACAATATTTCCTGGTGATCTGCCGTGTAGTCGGTCACGTCGACCTTGAGCAGCGTGAACTCGGCCATTCGTCTTGCGACTTCCGGATCCGGGAACGTGCGGCGCTCCATGCGCACGCAGTCCACGCACCAGTCGGCGTAGAAATCAAGAAACACGGGCCCGGCGCAGCGCCAATCGCCGATTCGAGCTGAGCCAGGGTGTCGAGGCTGCGGAACGGCGGCGCTTCAACAACGGCAGCACTGCCCCCACGCAGGTGATTGAGCGGGCGAGTCCAGTCCTGGCCACCTGACAGCGCACCGATAAACTGGGTTACCCCGACAACCAGCAGCATCACACCAGCGGCCTGCCAGAGCTTGCCCCAGCCAGGCCCATCAGCCGGCAGGCGGGTCAATGCGCCGAGATAGACGGCACAACCGATCGCCAGAGCGCCCCAGAGCAGCATGATCACGCCCGGCGCGACAACTCGTTCCAGCATCCAGATCGCCAGAGCCAGCAGGCCAACGCCGAATACCGCCTTGATGGCACTCATCCACGGACCAGCGCGCGGCAACAGCCGACCGGCCGATGTTCCCCAGACAATCAGCGGAATACCCATTCCCATGGCCATGGCAAACAGGGCTGCTCCTCCCATTACCGCATCGCCGGTCTGGCCGATATAGATCAGCGCGCCCATCAGTGCCGGCGCCACGCAGGGTCCGACCACCAGGGCAGATAAAGCGCCCATGATCGCCGCGCCGATCAAAGTGCCGCCCTCGGCCCGATTGGACAACTGGTTCAAACGGGTTTGCACCGATGATGGCAACTGCAGTTCGTAGAAACCGAACATGGCCAGGGACAGTGCAACAAACAGCGCTGCAAACGAGATCAGGACGACGGGGTGTTGAAACAGGGCCTGGAGATTCTGGCCAAACATACCGGCAATGACGCCAAAAGCGGTGTAGACCAGGGCCATGGCGAGTACGTAAACGAGCGACAGCCGAAAGGCACGCGCAGTGGTGATCTGGTCGCCCTGGCCAGCGATCAGACCCGACAGAATCGGCACCATGGGAAAAACACAGGGCGTGAAGGCAAGCAGGACACCAGCCAGCAGAAACAGGCTCAAGGCCAACAGGGGCGTGCCGCTCAGGGCGGCTGCCAGCCTGTCTTGCGGCGCTCGAGACACCGGTGCTGTCGCCTCCACGGCCTGACCGAGGCGAATGTCGCCGGTCGCGGCAGGCAGATCAACGACCAACGAGCGGCTCATCGGTGGATAGCAGATGCCGTCTTCCAGGCAACCCTGGAAGTCAGCGGTCAGTTCAACCGAGCGCTCGGACCCGGCCGGACGCGACAGGTGAACAGGAATCTCGACCTCGCCGTAATACACATGTGTGTCGCCGTAGAACTCGTCATGCACCGGCACAG
>JBLRWT010000535.1:0-2177 GCA_047921095.1 Wenzhouxiangella sp.
ATCGATGATCCGCGCTTTGAAAGTGCCGACCAGGCCGGGCGCTGGCTGAATGATGCGGACCAGGTGATCGGCGTTTATCGGAATGGCATTGCACGCGCCTATCCCCAGTCCATCCTGGTCTGGCATGAAATCGTGAACGACCAGTTCGATGACGAAGCCATTGCCGTCACCTATTGTCCGTTGACCGGAACCGCGCTCGGGTTCGAGCTTGGTGACGACGAACTGGGTGTCTCCGGTCGCCTGATCAACAGCAACCTGATCATGTACAACCGTCAGACCGATACCTACTGGCCGCAGATACTGGCCGCCGGTATCGAAGGTCCGCAGAAGGGCAGGGGTTTGCGCGAGATACGGGTTGTCTGGACCGATTGGGCAGCCTGGCGCAGCCGTCACCCCGAGACTGAAGTATTGAGCCGACGCACGGGTTTTGCACGCAATTACCGCCGGGATCCCTACGGGGGCTATGGACCGAAGAGCGGCTATTACGCCGGCGGCGGAACGCTGTTTCCGGTGTTCGAACGCAGTGACCGCTTCGACGAAAAGTACGAAATTTTCGGTTTCCGCACGACAGATCAGGCCGTCGCCATCGATCCGGCCTTGCTGGCTGCACAAGGCAGCGTTCGTATCGAAGCAGAGGGTGTCGACTTTCTCGTGATCCATGATCCGGTCCTGACCACCGGCTGGGTGTTCCGAGGCCGACCAGGCAGCCTGCCCGATGACACCGATCTGGAGGATCTGACCTTCACCGCCTCGGGTCCGCGCAGCGCAGCACTGGAGCCGTTGCAGACAGTCAACGGCTTCGAGGCAATGTGGTTCGCCTGGACTGCGTTTTACCCCGATACGATCGTGATTGATGGCTCGAATTGATCAGCAACGGATGATGCGTCGAGCGCTACCAGCGGGCGTCGGTCTGGCCTATGGCCTGTTTTATCTCTACGCCATCGGTGACATGACCCTGTACGGGCCCCCGGCGTGGGGTGCGTTTCTGACCGACCCCACTCTGGAAAGAATATTCAGTGCACGCTCGACCCTGATGTTCGAAGCCATTGCCGTGATCGAGTTGGGCTGGCTGGTCTGGCTGGTCAGCCCGCTCAACATCTTGATTGCCGGCCTGTTGGCCGGTTTGCTGGCAGCCAACATCCATGGTGTCCTCTACATCCGAGCGAATCCGGCGACCTGCCGGGTCCGTAGCAGCAACAGCCTGGCCGGCGCATTCCCCGCCCTGTTTGCCGGTGGTGCCTGCTGCGCCCCCAGCCTGATCCTGTTGCTCGGCATACCCGGGCTTGGCGCGGTTTCGGCGTTCTTCGGCTGGCTGGTGCCGATTTCGATCGTGGCGCTTGGCTTGAGCCGTGTGTGGCAGCATCATCACGGCGCACCGCCCATGTTCACCATCCTGCCACGGCGAAGGGAGATCAGTACGAGTGATGGATTTTAGAGAGCGTCTGCCTTCAGGGCCGGACCATTGTCCGAGCCCCTTGCCGATATCGGCAGCAAAAAAGCTGGGCCTGGCCATGCGGTATTGTGCCGTTGGATGTCTGTTGCCCCTCGTTCTGGCCGCTTGCGCCAGCACTGGCCCGCCACCTGAGCCGGTCGAAGGCCAGCATGCCTTGCAGGTGGAGATTCGGGGGCTGGATTGTTGCGAGGGGGCCTTGCGAGTCGCACTGTTCAACGCCGAGAGGCACTGGTTGAAAGACGGTCACATGATTCGCGGTCAGGTCGCACCGGTTCTGGCAGCCGAACAGGTTATCGACTTTGCCGGTCTGCCGGCTGGAGATTACGCGGTGGCCGTATATCAGGATCTGAACACCAACATGCGCCTGGACCGGTTTCTGGGACTCGTGCCGCGCGAACCCTATGGCTTTTCCAACCATCCTGGCGGCATCGGCCGACCGTCTTTCCGAGACGCCGCAATACATGTCACGGGACAGACCGAAATCGTGATCGAAATGCGGGCGCCGCCTTTTTAAGCAATTCCTGCGTTTCCCACCGCCATGCCACCTCGCTTGTGAGATCGAGTTGACTCTTTTGGCGCCGCCCATCCGGTGCGACGGCGATTTGGTGCCTCCCCTAGTGTACCCCGCCACTAAGTCTGTAACATTCAGCGAGTTGGAAAGCGCTTAGCCGCAAGGCATGCCTCGCCGGCAATGGCAGCGTCCTTGCCAAGAGGCATAACGCCG
>JBLRWT010000536.1:0-2176 GCA_047921095.1 Wenzhouxiangella sp.
ACTCAAGCTGTCCGGGCTGGCCTTTGGCAACGGTGTGGCGATCGACGAGAGGCGCGGCGAGATCTATGTCGCCGAGACCATGGCCAACCGGATCGTCGGCTACCGGCTTTCGGTGGCCGACGGCAGCCTGTTTGACGGTCGCGTGGTGGCCGAGTTGCCGACCCCGGACAACATCGAACTCGATGCCTCGGGGCGCCTGTGGGTCGCCTCGCCGATCGCCAATGCCTTGCTGGTCGTCGATCCTGATTCGGGTGGATGGGCCACGGTCTTTCACCCGCAGACGCCGGAGCACCAGCAGCTCATGGTCGAGTGGCAGCGCCGCACCCAAAGCGGCGAGTCGCGCCTGGCACTGTTCGGCCCGGACATGTGGGCGCCGCTGCCCGGGCTGTTCACCGGGCTGATCCTGACCACCGAAGGCGGCCCGATCTACGTGACCGGGCTGGGCGATACGCTGGTGAAGCTGGAGAGGAAGGATTGATTCTTGGCCGGTGAGCGTGTGAAGCCGCGTGTGAACCGGTTTGGCAGTGGACCAGCCGAACGCAGGCGGGGGCGGCTGGGAATTTCCATGCTCTTCTTCGGTCAGCCCGGCGCAACGAGGGCCACTTTCGGAAAGTAAGTCTGGTAGCGACTCACATCGGCGGTGGCGAGTCGGGACTCGGTGATCTCGGCGTGTGCGCCGATGAAGAAGTCCGGCAGCGGCATGGCGGCAACATCCTTGCCGGTTTCCCGCGCGCGGCGATCTCTATACTGGCGAAATGCCGCGGCGCAGACGGGCGCAGCCGATGCGGGCAGACTGGCGATTTCGACCCCCCATGACAGGATTCGATCCGCGACATGATCGGGGCGAGCATCGCCGACGCACAGCTCAGCCAGCACGACCGCATTGACCATCGCGCCCTCGCCAGCCACAGCCTCGGCAGTCACTTGCCGGGCCCAGTCGGAAAAGGGCGAATCGGCCTCGAATGCGTAGACCAGGACGTTGGTATCAAGCAGGATCACGGTTCACGCGTCTGCTGGCGAAGTTCCTCCCAGCGCAGGCTCGGGGCCAGCGGGTTGGCCTCCAGGGCAGCCAGGACTTCGGTGGCCGAGCGCGGCCGCGGGCCAGACTGGTGCACCAGTTTTTCGAGGATATATCTGCCGTTCTCGCTCTTTTGCACATCGAATACGTCGCCCGGCTGGGCTCCCGGCAGGGGTACGCGGCGCTTCTGGTCGGCAGTTACGGTGCTCATGGTGGGATTATCCCACCGGGTGCTCGCCTGTCAACGGGCGATCGCTCCTGTTGCCGGTATCCGGGCCAGAAGAGAAAGGATTGATTCCTGGTCGGTGAGCGGACTATTGCCTTGGCAGTCGTCCAGCCGAAAGCTAGAATAGCTATTCCAGCCATCGATACTTAGCCATGAAGACATTTACCGCACTTGAAGCCAAGAACCGCTTCGGACAGGTCATCGACGCAGCCCAGCGCGAGCCGGTCACGATCACCCGGCAGGGCCGACCGAGCGTGGTCATCCTGTCGGCGGAGGAGTACCAGCGCCGGCAGACGCGCGCCTGGCAGAACCTGCTGGGAGTGATGGAGGAGACCGGCCGCTATGCATCCCGGCAAGGCCTGACCGAGGAGAAGCTCGACCAGCTGCTCGCGGATGAAAGCTGATCGCGTGGTGGTCGACACCAATGTACTGATCAGCGCCCTGCTGACCCCGCAGGGTGCTCCCGGCGAGGTCGTCAGGCGGCTGGCAGAGACCGGTGCCACCCTGCTGCTTTCCCGCGTGACGTTCCTTGAACTGGCCTCGCGGCTCGACAGCCCCAAGTTCGATCGCTACCGGACCCGCGAGCAGATGGACCGCTACCTGCAATGGCTGGCCGAGCTGGCCGAGTGGGTGAGGCCTTCGATCGAAATCACCGATTGTCGTGACCCGGACGACAACCGTTTCCTGGAAGTGCTCATCGCCGGTGACGGCGATCTCATTATCACCGGTGACCCGGACCTGCTGGCGTTGCATCCGTATGAGGGCAGGCCCATCCTGCGGCCGGGCGAGTTCCTTGCCGGGCGGTGATCCATGCCGATCCGGTTGCACTGGTCAGCGCGCCGGAGACTCTGCATGAGGTCAGCTCGTCAAATGAACGATGTCGAACACGCCGAAAATCCTGAAATCGCGCCAGTCGGTGGTCGCAATTTGCT
>JBLRWT010000537.1:0-2172 GCA_047921095.1 Wenzhouxiangella sp.
CGTCCTGTTTCCCCGCCTGGCCCAACCCATCTGGGGCTTGCCGGACCAGGTCATGGATGGTCGCACCGGCCTGTCCGAAACCATGTCGCCGGGCAGCATTGCCGAATTGTTCCTCGACGACAGCCCCGCATTCCGGGTCGAGTTCGAAGGTCAGCCGCCACCGCCGGCCCAACGCTACTGGCGCGGGCCGGTGCTGTGGCGCTTCGACGGCGCCACCTGGCGGGCGGCCTATTTTTCCGACACCGTCACCCGCGAACCGGTCCCGGTCAACCAGTCCAGCATTCGCTACCGGGTCCAGCTCGAACCGCACGAACGCCGCTGGCTGCTCGCCCTGGACTACCCGGTCCAAAGCAACATGCCGGAATCGCGGGTCACCGAGGACTATCAACTGGTCAGCCGCCACCCCGTCACCACGCTCAGCCAGTACGACGTCATCTCCACGCCCGACTTCACCGTCTCGCCCACCCTGGGGGCGGCCCAGCGCATGATCGCGCTGAACCTGCCGCCCGATCGCAACCCGCGCACGCGCGATCATGGCGCCGCCCTGCGCGCACAATATCCGGACGATCAGGACCTGATCGATGCCGTTCTCCGCTGGTTTCGCGAAGAAGAATTCTTTTACAGCCTCAGCACCACGCCCCTGGGCCGTCACGGCGCGGATGAATTCCTGTTCGACCTGCGTACCGGCTACTGCGAATACTATGCCTCCGCATTCGCCATTCTGATGCGGGCCGCCGGCATTCCCACCCGCATCGTCACCGGCTACCAGGGCGGGTTCTGGAACGCGGCCGGCCAGTACCTGCTGGTCCGCCAGGCAGATGCCCATGCCTGGAACGAAGTCTGGCTCGAAGGCCGTGGCTGGGTCCGGGTCGACCCGACCGCCGCCGTGGCGCCATCCCGCATTCAGCAAGGCTCGCGCAGCGTCGGCGCCAGCGGTCGGTTCATGATCGATACCGACTGGATACGCAATCTTCGCAACCGCTACGACCGCGTCCAGCATCTCTGGAATCGCTGGGTACTGGGATTCGACGCCGATCGCCAGCGCCGCCTGCTCAATCGCCTTGGCCTGCCCGACATGGGTGCGACCGGGATCGGCCTGCTGATGATCTCGGCATTGGTTCTGATCGCGCTGCCACTGGCATTCATGTTGTTGCGTGAGCGATCCAGCCGGGCAGGCAGCGAAGCCCAGCGGGCGTGGCGACGGGCATTGACCAGGCTGCGTCGCCGCGGCCTGGTCAAATCACCGGCCGAAACGCCGCTGGAGTTCGCGCACCGGGTCGGCAAGGATCTGATTGCCGGCGAGCCGTGTCTTGCTCGACTGGCGAGCATGTACACTGAAGTTCACTATGGTCCGCCGGACCGTCAGCTTGCAGACAGGTTTGTCAATATGGCCGACCGATTCAGGCCGGGGCTGAACCCTAAGCGGTCCATGCAATCAAACTCTTGACCCTACTACTCGGAGCATCAACGAATGAAGCATGCATTTGTCCGGCCCGCCCTGGCACTTGTCGCGATGATCGTCCTTCTGCTCGCCTCGGGGTGCGCCACCACCCCGGCCCCCCTGACCGGCGACTTTGCCGAGTTTCAACCCGACCAGGCAACAGACCGATCCGTGAACGCCCGCGTCCGATGGGGTGGCCATATTGTCGATACCCAACCAACGCGCGACCAGACCTGTATCGAAATCCTGGCGCGCGATCTTGACCGCGACGCCCGGCCGCAGGCAGGCGACCAGAACCACGGTCGTTTCCTGGCTTGCCGCGACGGGTTTCAGGATCCGGCCGTCTTCACCAGTGGCCGTGAAGTCACCGTGGTCGGCAACCTCGAGGGCTTCACCGACGGCCAGATCGGCGAGTTCGAGTACCGTTACCCTCGCCTCCATGCCGAGACCCTGTACCTGTGGGCCGAAAGACCTGACACCGTGGTCTACCCGTATTACGACCCCTGGTGGCCACACCGGTACCATTACTACGGGCCACGCCGCCATCATTTCCACGGGTCACGCCGGTTTTCCGGACGATTCATCCTCGTTCGTTAGGAATCTCTTTGATGAGAGACCCGTCGCGCCCGTCCCCGAACCCGCTGTCGTGAAAGGAACAATAAAAGCTCACCACAGAGGCACAGAGTCACAGAGAAAGCAGGATAAACTATTGTTTTTACGCTCTACTTCCC
>JBLRWT010000538.1:0-2168 GCA_047921095.1 Wenzhouxiangella sp.
CAGCTTGAGTCGACGTAGCTGACGCTGGCGTTGACGGCCCAGCGCGACACTTCGAAACCAAGTGAAACGTAGATTTCGTGTTCCGGCAGGTACGGGATCGGGTCGCCGCGCTCGGCATCACCAAAGAAGTTGGAATCGGCCAGGTTGGAGCGGAACTCACCGTCGCTCCAGGTGTAGGCCACGCTCAGCGGCAGGCCAAAGTGGGGCGAGCTGGACAGATCGTGGCGGAAGGCCAGCTCCAATCCGCGGACGCGGGCGGCGTCGCCGGAGAATAGATCGCCGATCTGGCAATTGGCGCCGGATGAGGTGGTGCAGGCGCCGACCAGGTTCGAGTAGTCGTTCCAGAAGCCCATGGCTTCGAAAAAGGTGCGGCCATTGTTGAAGCGAAGTCCGGTCTCATAGTTGGTTGATCGCTCCGGGTCGGCGTTCGGGTCGCTGGAGGGGGCGGAGAAGCCGCGGCTGACACCGCCGATCAGGTTGATCGACCGGGTCAGGGCATAGCGCACGCCGATTCCCGGAATCCAGACATCGAGATCGTTGTTGCGGACGTCGCGCAGATTGGAAGGATCGCGGCTGGACGGATCATCGGTGCGGCCAACCCGGTCTTCGTACCGCGTGCGCTTCAAATCGATACTTTCATAGCGTACGCCGGGACTGAGGGTCAGGCGGCCGATGGTGATGGAATCGTATACCCATAGCGCGATGGCTTCAGCATCTTCGATCCGGTTGCCGGCATTGCCCAGCAGACCCCGGTCGGCCAGAACCAGGCTGCCATTGATCTGGCTGTAAGTGCTGTTTCGCTGCAGGCGGTCTTCCTGGTCTTCATGCACTCTCAGACCCACTCGAAGTTCGTGTGCTGCGGCACCGGTCAAAAAATCGATGGTGACTTCACCCTGAACTCCACGGGCATAGTAGTCGCGGGCATTGTTGCGAATCTGGATCGCGCCGATGGCGGTATCGGCCGTTCCGTCAAGTATGGCCTGCAGTTCGCCCGGCGTGAAGTTACCGATATTCTGGCCGCGGTTGACGGCCTGGATGACGTTGAACCAGCTGGTGCCGCTGAAGTTCTGGGCGTTGTCGCTGCCGTCAAGATCGATGGCTTCGGTCTTGAACCAGTCGCGCGAAAAGTCGTTGTTGTACGCGCTGGCACGGACCGAGATGTTGTCGCCGAAGCGCCCTCGATAGCTCAGCATCACCTGCTCATGGTCGGTGTTGATCTGGTCGAGCTCGCTCAGACCATAGCGACGATTGCGATCGGCGCGGAAATCGGCATCGGTCAGGCCGAAATAGGTCTGGTTCGAGGTTTCTTCGGCCTGGCGCAGCTTGAGTTCCAGGCGGTGGTCGCCACCGGCGCCCAGGTCCGTGCGCAGGCGAACCATGTAATCACTTTTATTCAGCCCGGCATCGCGGCTGGACCGGTCGATATCCTGAAAGCCGTCGGCGCGCCACTCATGCCCTTCGACGACAAAGCCGTAACGGTCATTGCTGTTGCCATACCAGGCATGACCGCGCAGGTGACCATGGCTGCCAGCCTCGACCTGGGCCTGGCCACGACGGCCTTCGGGAATGCGTGTGCTGAGAAAATTGACTGCGCCACCGGTGGTGTAGGGGCCTTCCAGAATGGCGGCCGGGCCTTTGAGAACTTCTACGCCCTGGAGGCGCGCGGCGGTCGGAAAGTAGTAGGCGGCCGGAGCGGCGTAGGGTGCCGGCGCGATCAATACGCCATCTTCGAGCATCGTGATGCGGGACGACCGGTCGGACGCGGTGCCGCGAATCGAAATATTGGGCCGCAGGCCATAACCGTCCTCGAGCTGCAGCGAAACGCCCGGCACCTGACGCAGAATGCGCTGAATGTCAGTGTACTCGAACCGGTCCAAATCCCGTTCGGTCACCACGGTGGCGCCGCCGGTGGCCAGTTGGGCCTGCTCGGGGGTGCCAACGATGGTCATCGGCTCCAACTGGGCCGGTGAATCAGCAGCCGCGGCATTGGCGCCGACAATGAGCAGGGCCGGAGTACAACAAGCCAGAAAGAAGATCGGGCGGAGAAGAGTGTTCATGGTGGCGGTGGTGTCTTAGGCGCGAAAGAAGTTGCAAATACTAATGCGAGTCATTCGCATTTACAATAGGCAGGCGTAGAAAAACCATGAATCTGGTTGCGGCCACCCGGC
>JBLRWT010000539.1:0-2166 GCA_047921095.1 Wenzhouxiangella sp.
CAGCCCTGGACGGCGAGCCGCGCATGCGCGCGGTGCTGACGCTGTTCGAGGGCGTGGCCACGGGGGCGGCCGACGGCTATGCGCGCATGGCCGACAAGCCGGCCGCCGTGCTGCTGCACCTGGGCTGCGGCCTGGGCAATGGCTTGGCCAACCTGCACAACGCGCGCAAGGGCAAGGTGCCCATCGTCAACATCGTCGGCGATCACGCCACCTACCACCAGCCGCTCGACGCCCAGCTTCAGTCCGATATCGAAACCGTGGCGCGTAACGTCTCGCCCGAGTTCGTGCGCAGCGCTCAGAACACCGAAGACCTGTGCCGCGACGCAGTCGATGCCATCGCCGCGGCCATCGGCCCGCCGGGCAAGGTCGCCACCTTGATCCTGCCGGCCGACGTGTCCTGGGGCGAGGGCGGGGTGCCCGCATCACCGCCGCCGCCAAGCAAAGCGCAAGCGGCCGACGATGAAACGGTCAATAAGATTGCCGAATCGATCCGGGGCCACGGCAAGACCGCCTTCCTGCTTGGCGGCCGCGCCCTGCGCGAACCGGTCTTGCGCGAGGCCGCACGGATTGCCGTTCATAACGACGTGAAAGTGTTTTCCGAAGTCTTCCCTACCCGCCTGGAACGCGGCGCGGGCCGGCCGCCGGTCGAGCGCCTGGCCTATCTGGCCGAACTGGCCACCCTGCAGCTTTCCGGCTTCGACCACCTGGTGCTGGTCGACGCCAAGGCCCCGGTGTCGTTCTTCGCCTTTCCGAACAAGCCCAGCGAACTGGTCCCCGATGGCTGCGAAGTCCACACCTTAAGCCGGCCCGACCAGGACGCCAGGGCCAGCCTGCAAAAACTGGTCACCGCCCTTGGCGCCGAACAGGCCGAACCCAAACTGCAAAAGGCCGGCCGCCCCGGCCGCCCGCGCGGCAAGCTCACCGCCGAAAAGGTCTGCAAGGCGGTCGGCCACCTGATGCCGGAAAACGCCATCATTGTCGACGAGGCCAATACTTCGGGCTTGATGCTGCCAGTGATGACCGCTGGCGCGCCACAACACGACCTGATCACACTCACCGGCGGGGCCATCGGCCAGAGCCTGCCCAATGCCGTGGGCGCGGCCATCGCCTGCCCGGACCGTCCGGTACTGGCCCTGGTCGGCGACGGCTCGGCCATGTACACCAACCAGGCGCTGTGGACCATGGCGCGCGAGCAACTGGACATCACCGTGGTTGTGCTGGCCAACGCCGCCTACTCGATTCTGAATGTCGAACTCGAACGCGTCGGCGCGCGTGACAGCGGCGGCCCCAAGGCCCGCTCGCAGCTTGACCTGACCGGCCCCAACCTGGACTTCGCTCGCATGGCCCAGGGTATGGGCGTGCACGCGGTGCGCACTGATACCGGGGAAGGCTTCTGCCAGGCCATGGAATACGCCCTGGCCCACCCCGGCCCGCACCTGATCGAAGCGCAAATCCCTGAAGCCCTCAACCGCACCAAGCGCCGCATCCTGCCCTGGCTGCTACGCTCCATCCCCAAAATGCCCAAGCCCATGGCGCAGGCGCTGAAACGGAAACTGGCGCCGTAAGTAGTAAGTAATACGGAAAGTAAGTAGTACGGGACACCCAGGCCAAAACAATCAGCCCACACCGCCTATCGTTCACTGGGACGGCCTCGTAGCTGGATCGTATCCAGATGGTCTTCCGTTGTAAATGAGGAAACCCGGCGTTTACAATTCAAGCGGCAGAGCCACCTGGCGAGGTTGGAGGATGCACGAATTCAATATTGGACTTCTGGTGGTGGCCGGCAGCGCGCTGATATTGGGGCTGCTTTCGAAACCATTAAAGCGGTACGGTTTACCCGATTCGATCACCTTGCTTTTGATCGGCGTGGCAGCAGGCCCCATTGGCTTGGGCTTATTGGTGCCCGAGGATTGGGGCGACCCCATGTTGATATTGGAACAGGTTGCACGCCTGGCGCTGGCGGTGGGCCTGATGGGTGTTGCGCTACAGTTACCGAAAAACTATCTTTACAAGCAGTGGCGCTCGCTGTTGTTCGTGCTCTTGCTTGGCATGCCATTCATGTGGTTGTCCAGCAGCGTCATGGCCGGCACGATTTTTGGGCTGTCCGTGGGGGCGGCTCTGCTGGTTGGGGCCATAGTGACGCCAACTGACCCCGTGGTCGCCTCA
>JBLRWT010000540.1:0-2165 GCA_047921095.1 Wenzhouxiangella sp.
CTGTAGGCCGGGGTATTCGGGTCCTGGTCGGTGGTGGTCATCGAGATCGGAGCGGCGACGTTGTTCCAGATGATGACCAGGTCGGCACCTGCGGTGGCGGCATTGTTTATTTTCTCGGTGAACGGACAGGTGCCGCGCTGGATCAGGGCGATGGCGCCGTCAAAAAAGTCCGGCGCAAAACCAGGGTTGCAGCCATCGGCGCCGGGGGGTTGGGCGGTGTCGCGCAGAATCGGATGACCGCTCAGCGGGCTGCCGATCGGCGAGGCACTGCCGCGGTCCATGCTGATATCCTGGGTATTGCCTGGCGGCGTGCCGGGCCCGGTAATCGATACCGTGCCCTCGACTTCGCCGTCGTGGGTCGAGGCGGCCACGCTCATTACCCAAGGGCCGCGGTGACCGACCGCACCGACCGGGTTGGTGATTGTTGCAGTGGTATTGCCGGCCGAGGCGGCGACGAACACGCCGGCATCGACCAGGTCGAGCTTGCGCCGGTCATTGTCGTTCCAGGGATTGGTGCCGCCGGAAATGGAGAAGTTCATGACATCGACATCGCCATGAATCAGCACGCTGTCCATGCCGGCCTGAACATCGGCGCCTGGACATCCGCCAGGCTGGCAGACATGGTAGCTGCGAATGTGGGCACAGGGGGCGACGCCGGAAATTTCAGTGAAAGGTGGTGGCACGTTGGGTGACGGCACGGTGTTGTTGTCCAGGCGATTGCCGGCCACCGTCGAAGCCACGTGACTGCCATGGCTGTCGTTGTCTTGAGGGGAGGGCCCATTGCACAAGCCAATGCCATCAGTGGACTGACAGTCCAGAAAGCTGATCAGCTTGTCGGGGGTCCCGTTTTGACCGTGCCCGCAGGCCAGATCATTGGCGAAGGATGGATGATTCGGATCGACCCCGGTGTCGAGAATGGCGGCCACCATCCCTTCACCCTGTAGCGGGCTGCCATCCGGGACTGCACTGCCGCCCCAGATCGCATCGGCGCCGATAAACTCCGGGCCCCGGAACGTCGACAATTCATAAACCCGCTCGCGCTCAATGGCAACCACCTGGGGCAGCGCGGCGACTTGCGCGGCTTCCTGAGGGGTCAGGCGCATCGCCATGCCGCTGTGGGTGGCCAGGTAGTAGTGGCTGACCTGGGGGCTGCGGCGTATCGTGCCGGCGATGGTTTGCAGATGCTGCTGCTGCACGGCCTGCAGATCTGTCAAGGCGCCCTGGGTGGCCGGGGACTGGAAGTCCAGGGGCTGACTGCTGCCACGCAGTCCGCGCTGCAGCAGGCCCGGCTCGGCGTATTCGATCAGGTAGACAAAGCGTCCCTGCTCGTCCGCCGGCGAGAACGGCTGGTTGAGATTGGCTGATTCAGCCTGAAGCGTCTGAGCCTGAACCGCAAGCGGCCCGGCCAGAAAACCACAGGCCAGCAGCACCGCGGCGCTGTGAATGCTGAGTGTTGCGAACAATTTTCTCATTCCGGGAAAACCCTCTGACTGGATGGATTGGTGACATGCCGGCTCCGTCTGACGGAGCCGCCTCGCTTTTTATTGATTTCTTGTTGAAATCCAGTACTTTCTTTGTTGATTCAAAGAAGAATCACGAGCCCGGTGTGAACTGTGCTGACCGTTCGGGAATCGGTCGACCTTTCAGCCGAAACTGGCCGAGTGTAGCCTCAATCGAGAGCTGAGGTCAAATCCTGGTGAAATGTTCCGCAACTCGCCCCCTGGCGTCATTAGGATGGTTTCCGGTTTCCTCAAACAGGCTCTAGGCTCAGGGCGCAACGAAATGGCTTGGCATCATCAGGGCGGGTCACTACTCACCCCGCCGGTGAGATAACGAGGACAGCCATATTCTGAGACAAAACGCGATTCCTCCGCACCTTTTTCGGAGCCCAGTACTGCGCATGCGGAGTCGGGCGGGGTTCTCGTGGAACTTGGTCAATTTATGACCAGTTCGGCATATGCCCGGCACGCCCAATCTGGCCGGGTGACCATTCGAGGCTTTCCGGGCGTAGTCGTGGCGGTCAGCCCGGACTGAATAGCGCCGCGGCTGCGGCCTGACCCTTTACTAGTCCAACCGTAAGTATTGCCTCATTCAGCTTGTCTCTCGGCGCTTGTCATGACAATCGTGGCAAGGCGTTGGCGCGAAGTCTGTAGCCGGGCCTACAT
>JBLRWT010000541.1:0-2161 GCA_047921095.1 Wenzhouxiangella sp.
CTCAACCCGCCTTATTCACCACCCTTCCTGCTGCGGCGCCGCCAGGCCCAGTGGCTGTGGCGTTTCGCGACCGAGCGCACCGCAGGCGTACTCGCCTGTACGTTGAGGATGCGCGACCGAGCGAAACGCCGCAGACGCGGGTCTGGCGGCGCCGCAGCAGGAAGGGTGGTGAATAAGGCGGGTTCAGGATTCGTTGAGTCGAGGAATCAGCGAGACGAAGTTACACGGTCCAGTGCGCGAGTCGAGCTGGTTGACCAGGATCCGGTCCCAGGCGGTGCGGCAGGCGCCGGTCGAACCCGGCAGGCCGAAGATCAACGTGGCGTTGGCCACGCCGCCGAAGGCGCGCGACTGGATGGTCGAGGTGCCGATCTCCTCCAGCGAGTAATGTCGGAAAAGTTCGCCAAAGCCGGGAATGTCGCGCACCAGCAATGGTCGGATCGCTTCCGGCGTATTGTCGCGCCCGGTGATGCCGGTCCCGCCGGTGATCACGACGCAGTCAATGGTTTCATCGGCGATCCACATCGAAACCGCCGCGCGCAGCTGAAACACATCGTCGGGCAGCAGCTTGCGATCGGCCAAGGCATGCCCGGCCGAGGCGATCCGCTTTGCCAGCGTGTCGCCGGAGGTGTCGTTTTCCCGCGTGCGCGAATCCGATACCGTCAGTACGGCGATATTCAGGGGTTTGAACGGCGTATCGTTGCATCCGGTTCGCATAAAGATCTCGGGTTTAGGGTTTCCATTCCGGCGTCGCTGAGTCAGCTACCTGATCAGGTGGTTTTTTATCTGCGTTCATTCGCGCTCATCTGCGGTTATTACTAATTCAACAACGCCTCGAAGCCGAAGTACTCGACCCTGTCGCCCGGGGCCACCGTCGAACCGATCGGGATCTTCGCCAGCCCATGCGCCCAGGCGACCGAGCTCAGCACACCGGAGCCCTGGTGTGGATACGGCACAATCTTGCCGGATTCGACGCGAACGCGCAGGTATTCCTCGCGATTGCCCGGCTTGTCGATCGCAAACCCGGCCGGCACCGGCAGCGGTTCGGGCAGCGCGTCGGCACGGCCCTGCATGCGCCGGATGACCGGCGCGGCGAACAGGCAGAAGGTGACGAACACGGACACCGGGTTGCCCGGCAGGCCGAGGAACGGTGTGGTCCCGATTCGGCCGAAGGCCAGCGGCTTGCCCGGCTTGACCGAGATCTTCCACAGGTCCAGTTGCCCGATCTCGGCGACGGTATTCTTGACGTGATCGGCCTCGCCGACGCTGACCCCGCCCGATGAAATCACCAGGTCGGCCTGCCCGGCGGCGCGCTCGAGCGCGGCGCGCGTGGCATCGGCGGTATCGGCCACCGAATCGGCCGTAATGACCTTGCAGCCCAGCCGGTGCAGCAGTCCGGCCAGTACGCTGGCGTTGGAGTTGTAGATTTGCCCCGGCGCGAGTGCCCGTCCGGGCGGGACCAGCTCGTCGCCGGTCGAGAGAATGGCCACGACCAGCGGCTCGAACACCGCCACCCGGTCGATTCCGGTCGATGCCAGCAGGCCGAGATCCTGGGGCTGCAGGCGTCGGCCGGCCTCGATGATCACCTCGCCGGCGCGCAAGTCCTCGCCGGCGCGACGGATATTGGCGCCGGCCTCCGGCAGCGGGTCGACCGAGACCCGGCCGTCGGCCTCGCGGCAGTTTTCCTGCATCGCCACCGTGTCGGCACCTTCCGGGATCACCGCGCCGGTAAAGATTCGCACTGCGGTGCCGCTTTCCAGCGGGGCAGGGGACTGACCGGCGTGGACGCGCGCCGACAGCGGTAATCCGGAATCGGTGCCATGCAACTCGGTCCGCTTGAACGCGTAGCCGTCCATGGAGCTGTTATCGGCCGGCGGCACATCGGTGACGGCCCGCGCCGATCCTGCCAGCACCCGCCCCAGCGCATCGTCCAGAGGCGTCTCGACGCTCGCGCAGACCGGCTCGACCGCCGCGAGCAAGCGCGCGCGCGCATCGCCGACCGCATGAAAATTGCTCACAGGGCCGGGATTTCGGGTGGGCCGGTCGCTGCCGTGGCACGGACCCGGACCAGGTCGCCGTCGCGGTCGACGAACAGGTAGCGCTCGAGATCGCCGCCGGTCAGCAGCGTGCGCGCCATGTGCTTGAGGTTTGCATCCACGTCGGC
>JBLRWT010000542.1:0-2148 GCA_047921095.1 Wenzhouxiangella sp.
GCGGCGATCCTGGAGCAGCGCACGATCCCGATGCACCTCACACCGCGGCTGGCCCTGATCATTGTTTACCTTGGCGTGGCGCCTGCGGCGATCGGCTTCTCCCTCTGGAACGCTGGAGTCAAGAAACTCAGCACCGGTGGGGCGATGGTCTTCTACAACGAGCCTTTTGCGCTCCGAACAACCAATGAACCAGCAATAAATTAGCAGGCCGAGGTTTTTCGTTTACCCCACAAAACCCCGGGATCGTGGGTCAATTCAGGGCTATCAGAGCGATACGGCGAAAATTGACCCCAAATGCAGAATAATAAATAAAGTCGGAATGCGCCTCTCGGTTTCCTATGATATAATCATAGTATCAATAAAACCCAAAAGGAGACGCACCCGACCATGGCCAGTATACCACAAACCGAGCTGTTTTGTTGGCGTGATGTTGATGAATTGGGCGATCTCGAACGTCTGAAACTGGTCCTTAACCACCTTCCCGACGAACAGTTGATGCAGCAACTCGAGCGCCGCCGCGGCAATGGCCGCGATGATTATCCGATACGGGCGGTCTGGAACTCGATCATCGCGGCGATCGTATTTCAGCACCCTTCAGTCGAGAGCCTGCGCAGGGAACTGTTGCGCAATGCCCAGTTACGGGAATTGTGTGGATTCAGCCCGCTCGGTGGAACACGCGCCGTACCGCCGGCGTGGGCATATACGCGATTTCTTGCATCGGTGCGGCACCGATCGATTCGGTTCGCACTGGTGCGGGTATTCCAGAATCTGGTGCAGCAGTGCTTTGAACACCTGCCGGGATTCGGAGAATCACTTGCGGGAGATGGAAAGGCCCTGGCGAGTGCCGCCACCAGACGCGGAGGTTATCCTGGGGATCACCGGGGTGAACATGACGCAGACTGGGGCAGGCATGAACACCGCAGCGAGCGCAAGGACGGCACGATCGGCATAGCGGTCAAGAAATGGTTTGGCTTTACTGCCCACACGATCGTGGAGAGCCGCTATGAACTGCCCATCGCGTTCTGTCTGACCCGGGCATCGCGGAACGAGAAACCGATCATGCGAAAGCTGCTGCAATCGCTCGCCCGGCGGAATCCGGAGATCCTTGAGCGAGCGAAGGTGTTCACTGGCGATCGGGGGTTCGATGAAACGAAATTGCTGTCCATGCTGTGGGACAAATGGCGCATCAGGCCGGTGATTGATATCTGTAATCACTGGAAAGATGGTGAGAGGACAAAGGTTGTACCAGGCACCGAAAACATCCTCTATGACTACCGCGGGCGGATATCGTGTTCCTGTCCGAAGACCGGTATGGAACGTCCCATGGCGTACGGTGGATTCGAGGCGGACCGGAATACGCTCAAGTACCGCTGCCCGGCACGACACTATGGAATGACGTGTGATGGGATCGATACCTGCCCGATCCGGCATGCGGTACGGATACCGCTGTCGGTTGATCGTCGCGTGTTCACGCCGGTGGCCCGCTCAAGCTATAAGTGGCAAACACTGTACAACGCCCGGTCCGCAGTTGAGCGGGTCCACAGTCGGCTTGATGTGAGCTTTGGATTTGAACAGCATACGATCCGGGGTCATGACAAGATGGCGATCCGGCTGACCATAGTATACGCGGTGATGCTCGCATTGGCGATTGGGCGGGTGAAAACGCAACAGGGCGAGCATATACGCAGCCTTGTACGACTGGTCTCCTGACCACCGCCTGCATCATCCAGGTTTGACAGTGAGTTTGTTCTCCCGCACAAGCTTGGGCGGCAGTGTATGCCCGTGCGGTCCTGATACCCCAATTCCAGTCGGGAATTCCTGTGTCTTCGGTGCGACAAAACACCTGCCCATGCCTTACCTGCCCGAAACCACCGGAGTCATGTTTCCGGGCTTGCTGGCGCTGGCCTCCAGGCCATCAACCGCTGCCACGGATTCCGCGAAAAACGGCACAACGCAAAAGACTCGAATGATCTTCGTCTTGACGTGGCAAGATTTACCCTCTAGGATCAGAGGCAAAGCTCAAAGCAACTAACGGGAGGGGTGTTTTTGCTCAATGGTCGCGTTTTTACGATCGTAGGTCTGTCCGTGCTGGTTGCATTTGCCGCGTTTACCGGCCTCAGCGCGGTGCGGGAGGGGAGACAGACGCGG
>JBLRWT010000543.1:0-2145 GCA_047921095.1 Wenzhouxiangella sp.
AGGAATTACGGGCGAAAATTCGAAGATGTCAGCTACGAGGATTTTTGCGAGAACGTGAATCTCCACCTGGGCGGGTACTTCCTGATGTCGCAGGAAATCTCCAGGATCATGGTGAAACAAAAGCAGGGCGTCATCGTCAACATCGCGTCCATTTACGGTTTCATGGCGCCCAGGTTCGGCCTCTATGAGAACGCCAACTTCACCAGCCCGGTGGAATACTCCGCGATCAAGGGCGGCTTGCTGAGCCTGACGAAATATCTCGCGTCCTACCTGGGAGAGCATGGCATCCGGGTAAACGCCATCTCGCCGGGCGGGGTCCATAACAACCAGCCGGAATCGTTCGTCACTGAGTATTGCCGCAAGACGCTCATCGGCAACCGGATGGCAGAGCCGGACGACCTGGCCGGCGCCCTGGTGTTCCTGCTGAGCGATGCGTCAAGGTACATGACGGGCCAGAACATCGTCGTCGATGGCGGCTGGAGCATTTAATGAAGCCTGGAAAAGCTGATCCTGGAAGCACTTGTGCTGGGAAAACCATGGAAAACAAGGTCGCGGCGACGCTCTGCGAGTGGGGCGTCTGCGATCCGCAGGCCGTCGAGGAATTCTATCCAAGAGTGAGAGACCGGGACGATATTGCCGTCCTGCGGTGCAGGAAATCGGGGGTGATCTTTACCTCGACGTCCGCGCATATGGATCTGTCGCATTACGCGGAGAAGCATGAGTTTCCGCATTACTGGAAGGAAGACAACCGGCAGAAGGCCCTGGTCGATGCTTATGCGGACGACGCCCGGCGAAAAGACCAGTTCCTGTCTCTGATCAGCAACAAGGCGTGGATGGATGTGGGCTCCGGGGCCGGGGGCGTGCTGGATTTGCTCAGGCCGTTTGCCGCCAGGGTGGTGGCGGTCGAGCCGCAGAAAAGGGCGCTGGATTCGCTGAAGCAGGAAAACTACGAGGCCTACGGCGATATTGCCGAAGTGCCCGGCGATGACTTTGACGTCATCACGCTGTTCCACGTGTTCGAACACCTGACCGATCCGCTCGAGTTGTTGAATATTGCGTACGGCAAGTTGAAAGCGGGGGGCAAGATCATTATCGAGGTCCCGCACGCCCACGATTTCCTGTTCGCCTACCTCGATCTCGAAGAGTTCAAGAAGTTCACCTTCTGGAGCGAGCACCTGGTGCTGCACACCCGCGGCTCCCTGGCGGCATTCCTGGACAGGGCGAACTTCAGGAATACCGTCATCAGCGGGTTTCAACGATACAACCTCGCAAACCACCTGCACTGGCTGAAGGAGAAACGACCCAGCGGGCACATCAAGTGGAGCATGTTGGCCACGGAGCAGCTGGATAGCGCGTATGCCGACATGCTGCGAAAGATCGACATGACGGATACGTTGATCGCGATCGCCGAAAAACCGTGAGACGCCGGATGAGCGACGCGTTGACCTTATGACATCACACCGGGAGGTCCTCAGGTCCAGCGCGATTATCGGCGGCTCCTCGGCGTTCAATGTGATTGTCGGGATCGTCAAGGTCAAGGTCCTGGCCGTGCTGCTGGGACCTGCGGGCATCGGGCTCATGGGCCTGTACCTGAACATCATGAGCGTTGCGGCCACGCTGGCCGGCTGCGGCATTGTCAGCAGCGGCGTGCGGCAAGTCGCGTCCTCCGTGGATGACGCAGAAACCTTATCCATCGTCCGGCGCGCGCTGTGGCGGGGCAACCTGGTACTGGGAGTATCAGGCATGGCCGCATTGTGGCTATTGCGCGCGCCTGTGGCCCAGTGGGTGTTTGGCGAGAGCATCCATACCGCGGCGGTCGGGTGGCTGGGCGTCGGCGTGCTGCTCACCCTGATCGCCGGCTCGCAGACCGCGCTTCTGCAGGGCCTGCGCCGAATCAACGACCTGGCCAAGGTCAGCATCCTGAGCGCGCTGGTCGCTGCGGCCGTGGGCATACTCGCGGTCTATTTTCTTGGCGAGGCGGGCGTGCTGTGGTTCGTCCTGACCGCGCCCGCGGTGAATTTCGTGGTGGCAAGCTACTATACCGCGCGACTGCCGCGCCCGTTGGCAGGGAGTGATCACGGCGCGATCAGGCAGCAATGGACCGCCATGGTGAAACTAGGCATACCGCTGATGTCCGCGGGCCTG
>JBLRWT010000544.1:0-2142 GCA_047921095.1 Wenzhouxiangella sp.
CACCCATGGCGGACTCGACCTGATCAGCTTCGGCCCCAGCGCCATCAGCCAGGTCGGCGACTGTTTCGCCCAGAATCAGCGCAAACTCGACGACTGGGCAATCGCCCTGCTGGAAGGTCGCATGCCAACTGCTCGCGGCCTGATTCGCACCGTGGATGACCGCCTCCGGGCCGAGATCATTGATCGCATCATGTGCACCGGCGAAGTGGTGTTCAAGCAATTCGAAAAAGCATTCCAGCTATCGTTCAAACGCTATTTCACGAATGAATTGGACCGCATCGAGGCACTATCCGGCGATGGTCTGGTCGAACGGACTGCTCAGGGGTTCAAGGTAACCAGCAGTGGACTGATTTTTCTGCGCGCCATCGCAAAGATCTTCGACAGTTACCTGACGCCCTCTACACAGTCCAGCGGACGATTCTCCAGAATCGTCTAGCCCAGCACCCCACCGGCGGCTGGTATAATTGTTCCATTGCCGCCTTGGCGAATACCCGATATGACAGACAAACCCAAGCTCCATGAAGTCGGCCAAAGTGAAACCCGGTGCGAAGATTGCGCCCTGTTCAATCTCTGCTTTGCCCAGGAAATATCGTCCGATGAACGCGCTGACCTGAACAAGGTTCTCAAGCGTCAGCAGCCCACCGACCGAAACACGCACCTGTTCCACGGTGGCCAGCCGCTCAAGTCGGTCACGGTGGTGCGCTCGGGTTCGGTCAAGGCCTACCAGTTGTCGCAGGAAGGGGATGAAATCGTTTCCGGGTTCTATCTGCCGGGCGAGATCATCGGCCTGGACGGTTTTGCCAACGAAACCCACCCCGGCTTCGCTGTGGCCCTGGAAGACAGCCGTACCTGCGAGATCCCATTCCGGGATTTCATGACCATGTTGAACAAGAGCCCCAAGCTCAACCAGGTCATGCTGCGCCTGTTGTCGGAGGAAATGGTCGAAACCCGCGAGCTATTACTGGTGGTGGGCCGTCTGGATGCGCGTACACGCGTCGCGCTGTTCCTGCTCAGCATGTCGCGACGCCTGGCGCGACGCAAACTCGATGCCGAGCAGTTCCGCCTCACCATGGACCGCAGGGATATCGCCAACTACCTGGGCCTGACGATTGAAACGGTTTCGCGCACCATGAGCGCGCTGCAGCGCGAAGGCGTCATTGAAGTGCGCGGCAAACTGGTTCGCATTCTTGATCTCGAAGCGCTGCAGGCACACGGCCAGCAGGGCGTTCAGTCCGAACCGTCCAGTCGCCTGCGATCTTCCGCCAGCAAGTGATCGCTACTGAGCCGAACCATTGCCGGGCAGCACAGTCGGCTGAACCAACTGGCTGAAAAACAGCGCGTTGGCGAACAGGCGTTCTGTACCCAGCCAGTACCCCCGAAACAGGTAATCATCGGCCATGCGCACCACCCTGCCCTGCCCGTTGTGCGTGGCGACCAGGGCCGGGGTGCCGGACAACCGCTCGCTATTGCCTGCCGACAGGTATCCGGCGGCCAGCGCCTGTTCGGCATAAAAAGCCGGGTTGACGTAAGCGTTTGCTGCCGACTGGAGGATGTGACGACCGCGGCGAAAGACCACCAGATCCGATGACTGGTATCCGAAGGCCAATGGGTGGGTGATGTCGAGTTCGACATTCAAGGCACTGCCGCCGATCAACTCGCGGGCAAAGTCATCGGTGAAATCGCCGTAGGCACGACGCTCCGGGGCTTCGGCGACGGCGTCATCGTCGGCGGAGCCGGCAAATTCCCATTCCAGCGCCAATTCTTCCACCCAGGCGGATGCCCCACGGGCCGCGACCAGGGTACCGCCCTGGAGAACGAACGAGGTGATTCTCTCGCTGGCCCACGCCGGCATACCCTCGTAGTTGCCATCAGGCAGAATCAGGTGGGTATAGTCCGCCAGATCAACCTGGGACAAGCCGCGCCAGTCGATTTGGGTCAATGGCTGGTTCAGCCGCGTATCGAACCAGTGCCAGATATAACCGGCATGGGTCGCACGCAAGCCAGCACCGGTCAGCAGGACGGGCCGGATCGCTTCGACCACGGGCGCGGAAGGAGAACCCAGGTCAGGGCCGCCAAGGCTCAGACCACGATCGGCCGCAAGCACGTCGACATCATGCCGCTCGGCCAGAAGGGCCAGGTGTT
>JBLRWT010000545.1:0-2138 GCA_047921095.1 Wenzhouxiangella sp.
AACTGCCCTTTCGACAGCGGCAGCGCGGAGTTGAATGTCTGCGGGGCGGCAAATGATGTTGCAGGCACGCACGCACCGATCGCCAGCAGCGCAGCCAGCAGGCTCTGCCGCCAGCGGTACTGCATCATGGCCCGGAATTGTCGGGATTGGCGCCCACCGATTCAAAGTCTCTGAGGGTAAAGCCGGCATCACGCACGGCCTGCTCGACGTCAGCCCGCTCCAGGGCCTGGCCCTCGGCCATTACAACCACGACCCGTCCCTTCTCCACGTCGGTTTCCAGCTTGTCGACACCATCGATCTTTTTCAGCTGCTTTTCGATCCCATAGGCGCAGAACGGACAGGCCAGGCCGTCAACGTGGATCAGGTAATGGCCCGATTCGGGCTGTGCGGTGACGGCGCCTGCCAGCGTAATCAGCAGTGCCGAAATCAGAAGTTTGAACGGATTTGCCTGCATTTCGGGAACCCCGACGTTGTTGAGTTGACCATACTGTAGACCCTGGAGTCGACTCCAGGTCAAGCCCGAATCGTAAAAGAAATAGCCGTCCGGAGCGCCCCAATTGGATGTGATCTACTCAAAACACTGTGCCTGTACCCTGCCGGAAGAATTTGCCGACCTGCCGGATCTAAGCTGGATCGAGCTGGAAGCCTGCTGGGATGAGGCCATCCGGCCGGGCATCGTCCGGCCTCCGGCGCTCGCTGCCCCATCGTCGACGGACTGGAAGTCAATACGTTCGAAAGGGAGATGAATCGATGACCTGGCTATGGTTCGTGCTCGCCGCGCTGGCCGAGATCGGCGGCTGTTTCACATTCTGGATGTGGCTGCGCTCCGGCCACAGTGTCTGGTGGATTGTTGCCGGGATGGTCTCGCTTGCACTGTTCGCGTTCTTTCTCACGCGCGCCGAACTGCAATTTGCCGGCCGCGCCTTTGCTGCCTACGGCGGGATCTATATCGTCGCCTCGCTGGTCTGGCTGAGATCGGTCGAAGGCGAACGCCTGATCGCGACCGATGCACTGGGCGCCCTGCTCTGCCTGGCCGGCGCCGCCGTAATCCTGTACGGCCCGCGACTGGCGGGCTAGCCCGCCTTCTCAATCCTGAAGACTGCCGGAACCGGGAGACTTTGCGCGATCGGCGATCGCTTGCCGGAACCTGTGGGCGACCGCGTCCGGATCGCCGAATTCCTCGATTCTCAGAATCTCGCGCCCGGCATCGACGACGATCAGTGACGGAAACCGCCTGATTTCGTGATCGAGTACTGTTTCGTTCGATGCGTCCACTTCAAGCTGATGGCCGACGTCGAAGCGCTCGCGATAAGACGCCAGTTCTTCCGCCCCCGTCCACATTCTCGATGCCACGCCGGTCCAGTCCAGATCCGGCCACTGTTCAACCAGGTGATTGACCACGCGCTGGGCATCGATGCAGTTGCGCGACATCGCCGGGCGCGTGTCTTCCAGGTACCAGTCACACCAGGTCGCAACGAAGAAATAGACCTCGACTCCGCCGGATGAATCCCGGTTGCGTTCAATCGCGCCTGTCGATCCGCCGGCGTGCGCCCGCCTGGCGTTCGTCTCCACGGTCTCAAGCGCCCGACCGTTGCCGGCGGCGAGTTGGCCGAGCTTTTCATCGAGCGCGGCTGATGCCGAATACTCGGCGTGGACGAGGCGAAGATCACGGTCGAGCAATACGTGATACGGCGTGGCGACGAGATCAAAGGCCTGCGCCAGCATGCCGTCGCGGTCGATGACGATCGGCATGTCCAGGCCGAATTCGTCGCGGGTCTCGACGACCGCTTGCCGATCATCGTTGATGCCCAGGTTGACCGCGATCACGGCGATTTCGTCGCCATGATCACGATAGACCGACTGCAGATGCGGCATCTCCTCGCGGCAGGTGCTGCACCAGCTGGCCCAAAACTTCAGATAAACCGGCTGTCGGCCGCGGAACTCCTCGAGCCGGATGGTCTCACCGTCGACCGAGGTCCAGGGGGCTTCGAGCACCTCGACCGGTATGCCTTCGCCTGCCCGGGCAACCGTCGCAACCAGCAGCATTGCCAGCATCCCTTTCATCCTGATTCTCCAGGTCGGGTTCAGTGAACGATGATAGCCCTGCACCCCCCGTCATGTCGATCGCAGCCGCAGCG
>JBLRWT010000546.1:0-2135 GCA_047921095.1 Wenzhouxiangella sp.
TGGCAGACGGACAGAAACTGGACATTGATCATGGTGGATGGGACCACTTCAAGCAGCGCTGATACTCGCGGGGTCGCTCTTGCCACGCCGGCCGGGTTCCTGGCTTTCGGGTTTGGCAGCGGCTTGAGCCGCCACGCGCCAGGCACCGCCGGCACGATTGCCGCGTTGCCGCTGGGCGTGCTGATCGTGCAGTTGCCCTTTTGGGTGGCGATCGGTGTTGTCGTGCTGACGTTCGCCATCGGAATCTACCTGTGCGACGTTACCAGCAAGGCGCTGGGCGTTCATGATCATGGCGGCATCGTCTGGGACGAATGGGTCAGCATGTGGTTGGTGCTGATCTTCATCCCGTTTCACTGGGCCTGGTGGCTGGCGGCGTTCCTGCTGTTTCGCCTGTTCGATATCCTCAAACCCTGGCCGATTCGCTGGCTGGACAAGCATATCCATGGCGGACTCGGGGTCATGGTCGATGATGTGCTGGCCGCGGTTTACGCGATAGCCGTCTTGCTGATTGCGTTGCACTACCTGGGTTGATCGGACGAGCCCGGATTCAACTGGCCTCAAAAGCGCTTTTTACCCAGACCAGCTGATCGGTTTCCGGCGCCAGCGCGATGACATCGAACCGGCAGGGATGTGCCGCCCATTCGGGGTGATCCATCAGGTAGTGGCGCGCCGCGGTGATCAGGCGTCGCTGCTTGCCCTGGTCAATGCTTTCCAGACCGCTGGTTCTTGCACCGGCCCCGCGCAACCTTACTTCGACGAAGGTCAGCACTTCGGCGTCATGAGCGTTGGGATCGACCATGACCAGGTCAATTTCGCCGCTGCGGCAACTGTAGTTGCGTTCGACCAGGCGCAGCTTGTGCTTCAAGAGAAATGTTTCGGCGTCGCGCTCGCCCGCCTGGCCAAGTTGACCACGCAAAGTGGTCACTGCACTGGCACCGCGCGCCCGTTGACCAGGCGAACAAATGGCAGGTCGCGTTCCATGATTCGTCCTTCGGGTAGCCGCAAACGTCCCGACAATCCGGCCAGGTAGAGGTCCGGGTCATTGCGCATCAGATCCAGCCAGGGAATCAGCGCCATGGCATCGAATCCGAGCGCATGCAAACGTGACAGTGCTGGGTTGTCCAGGTGTGAGTAGACTCGCTCGGCCTGGCGTCGCTGCTGACCCTGTGGGGTGTGATCCAGGAACCAGGGCGACAGCGGCAGAACGATCCCGTCCAGATCTTCGTCGCGACGTGGGTCGGGTCGACCGGCGACGATCTGCGAGGTGGCCAGCACCGGCACGTCCCCGGCACCGAAAAAGCGCAGCTGGGGCCGGACCTGGCGACCGTCCTCGGCGCGTGAACCGAGGAAAATCAGGTCAACGTCGGTACGCCGGTGCGGTTCGCTTTCGACAGTGCGATTGAGTACCTGTGAAAGTCGTCTGGCGCGTTGTGCCGACTGGTCCAGTTGCAGCAACGATTCGAGCAGCGCGCTGTGATCGACCTGGCCGGCAGGATAGGCGCCGCGCCCAATCACCTGCCCCCCGCCGAGTTCAAAGGTATTGGCAAAGGCAGGGGCAACGCGCCGACCCCAATCGGAGTCCTGGTACAGCACCAGGGCTCGCGCGTGGCCCTGGACCAGTGCGTGCACCGCGGCCAGTTCGGCCTCTTCTTCGGGCAGTAGGCCAATCGCATGGATCGGCCCGGCGACACCGTCAAAGCTGGCCGGGTCGGACGGATGGTTGAGCATCAACACTGGCAGGGCAGGATCCGGCAGCGTCAGCAACAGATCGACCTGCTCGCGCTCAAGCGGCCCGAGCATGAAATCAGCCCCTGCTTCGCGCGCATCGAACCAGGCCGACATGATGGCGTCGGGTTCAGCACCGATGTAACTGAAGATCAGTTCCGGCCTTCGATCCGGGGACTGCTCCAGCCAGGCGGCAAGAAGTCCATCGCGCAGGGCAGCGCTGACCTGTGCCATCTCGGGACGGCCTGGCAGAACGACGCTGATTCGGGACGGTCGCGGCCGGGTCTGGGCCCAGGCAGTCAGCCAGCTCAGCGTCTGTTCGACCTCGTAGCTGGTCTCTGGATGCCGCTCCTCCCAGGCATTCAAGGCTGTTTCCAACGCGGCCGGGTCAAGCAGTGCGCCGCGGGCGC
>JBLRWT010000547.1:0-2135 GCA_047921095.1 Wenzhouxiangella sp.
GAGGTGCTCGCCTTCCTGGGCGAAGACGGCAAGCCGGTCAGCGCGCGGATCACGGATGCGGTCTTCTTTGACAAGGCCGGGGAGAAACAGAATGTCTGAAACCACCAGCCCCCTGCCAGGATTCCACTGCACCGGCCTGATCACTGTATCCGAGGCCGGGCCGCGCGGCATGATCACCCTGCGCGGCGACCTGTCGCTCCCCGCGCTGACCACGGCCCTGCAACAGGAAACCGGCGCAGCAATCCCCGGCCAGCGACAGGTCACACGGGGGGCCGGCGGCGCAATGGCCTGGATGTCGCCCGATGAGCTGTTGATCATGGTTGATCACGACCGCGCCCCGCTTCTGACGACAACGCTGGAGACCACGCTGGCAGGCACATTCATCACCCTCGCCGATGTGTCCGACGCCCGCGCCGTCTTCACCCTGTCCGGCACACATGCCTGCGACGTCCTGGCCAAGATCTGCCCCGTCGATTTCACAACCTTCCATCCCCATGAGATCCGCCGCACCCGCGCCGCCCAGATCGCCGCCGCGCTTATCCGTGATGGCGATGACGCTTTCACCGTCATTTGCTTCCGCTCGGTTGCCCGCTACATGGCAGACCTCCTCGCCACCGTTTCAGCCCCGGGCGGAGAAGTGAGGCTCTACAAACGCTGATGGTTGGCAAGTCCGCGCCGGAACCGGGTTTGTTTCGCCCCAAACCCTTGACCTTTCTCGCCCAAAGACCCTTATTTGCCCCAACGCAAACAACAAGAGATGAGGATTGCCATGTCTTTCACCCTGCCCGACCTGCCCTATGCCCATGACGCACTGGCCTCGCTGGGAATGAGCCGCGAGACGCTGGAATATCATCACGATATCCACCACAAGGCCTATGTGGACAACGGCAACAAACTGATCGCCGGGACCGAATGGGAAGGCAAATCCCTCGAAGAAATCGTGCGCGGCACCTATCAGTCCGGCGCCGTCGCCCAGAACGGCATCTTCAACAACGCAAGCCAGCACTGGAACCATGCCCAGTTCTGGGAAATGATGGGCCCGGGCGAAAACAAGAAGATGCCGGGCGCGCTGGAGAAAGCCATCGTTGAGTCCTTCAGCTCGGTCGACAAGTTCAAAGAAGAATTCGCCGCCGCCGGTGCCGGCCAGTTCGGCTCGGGCTGGTGCTGGCTTGTGCGTGACAAGGACGGTTTGCTGAAGGTCACCAAGACCGAAAACGGCGTGAACCCGCTCTGCTTCGGTCAGACAGCGCTTCTGGGCTGCGATGTATGGGAGCACAGCTACTACATCGACTTCCGCAACAAACGCCCCGCTTACCTGTCGAACTTCCTGGAAAAGCTGGTGAACTGGGAAAACGTCGCCGCCCGTCTGAGCTGAGCGCGGCATTTTTCACACGACGGAAAAGGGGGCAACCGCCCCCTTTTTCATGCGCCGTCGAAGAGGGGGCTTTGCCCCCTCTGGGCCTGCGGCCCATTCACCCCCAGGATATTTTCAGACAGAAAATGGGGCCGGTTCAGTCTGCCATTTTCTGTCTGAAAGTATCCCGGGGGAGTCCGTTCTGCGCAGCAGGACGGGCGGGGGCAGCGCCCCCTTTCTGGACAAAAAGGCGTCTGCGCAGCAGGCAATCAGGTCTACGGATCAGCCGTGTTTGACCATCACATGGCGCACGAATGTGTAATCTTCCAGCGCATAGGCGGACAGATCCTTGCCGTAGCCTGACTGCTTGATGCCGCCGTGGGGCATTTCGTTCACCAGCATGAAATGCGTGTTGATCCAGGTGCAGCCGTAGCGCAGGCGGGCAGCGGTGGCCATGGCGCGGCCGACATCGCGGGTCCAGACCGCTCCGGCGAGTCCGAAGCGAGTGTCGTTGGCGATAGCGATCGCTTCGTCCTCATCGTCGAAGGGAATGGCCGCAAGCACCGGGCCGAACACCTCATCCTGGGCAATCGGCATTGCAGGCGTGACGGACCCGATCACCGTCGGGGCGAAATAGAACCCGGCATCCAGCCCATGCGGGCGTCCACCGCCTGCGAGCACCTGCGCGCCGCTGCGCACGGCATCGCCAACCATGCGATCCACCTCGCCCCATTGGCGCTCGCTGATGATCGGCCCGATCTGGCTCGCCACATCATCCGGG
>JBLRWT010000548.1:0-2135 GCA_047921095.1 Wenzhouxiangella sp.
GACATGGATACCGGCGCCCTGGCCAGCAGCATCAACGTGATGCCGGTGACCGGTGGCGGCTACCGGGTTCGCCCCGGACGCGATGCGACCCTGTTCGCCCAACTGGGCCTGCAGGTCAACGATATCGTTTTGGCGGTCAACGGCCAGCCGCTGCAATCCGAAGAGGCCGCCCGCGCCCTGTTTGCCGATGTCATGCAACGCCGCGAAATCGCCATTACCATCAATCGCCAGGGTCGGGAAATGACGCTGCGGCCCGATCTGGAACAAATCATGGGGAGCCAATAAAAATAATGATTCAGCGCCTGTTCTGCCTGTTTTCCGTCGCCATGCTGCTGGCCCTTGCCCAGCCCGGCCGTGCCGACGACAACCTCATCCTCAATTTCAAGGATGCCGACATCCGCTCGCTGATCACGGCGGTGGCCGACATGACCGGCCGGAACATCATCATCGACCCGCAGGTCACCGGCCGGGTCACGGTGATCTCGAGCCAGCCGATGGCGGCCGACGAGATTTACGATGTGTTCCTGTCCATCCTGCGCGTGCATGGCTTTACCGCGCTGGACGACGGCAACGTGGTCCGCATCGTGCCCGACACCACCGCCCGGCATGATGGCCGGGTGCCGGTCGACGACATGCGGGCCGGCGGCGACGAGCCGGTCACCCGCATCCTGCAGCTTCAGCACGTTCGCGCATCCGAAGCCTCGCAACTGTTGCGCACCCTGTTGCCGCAGTCGGCCTACATGGTCCATCACGAGAGCTCCAACAGCCTGATCATCAGTGACCGGGCCAACAACGTGCGCCGCATCGAAAGCATCGTGCGCCGGCTCGATTCAGCCGCCGATCAGGAAATCGAGGTGATCGGGCTCAATCATGCCGATGCGGCCGAAGTCGTTGCCCTGCTCAACCGCATCTATGCCGCCGGCGAGCAGGAATCGGCCGTGGCCGACGAGCGCACCAACACCATCATTCTTGGCGGCGATCCCAGCCGCCGGCTGCGCCTGCGCACCCTGATTTCCCACCTCGACACGCCACTGGCAACCGAGGGCGCGACCCAGGTCATCTACCTGCGCTATGCCACGGCCGAAAGCATGTTGCCCGTACTCGAAGGCATTCTCGACATCGAAACCGACAATGGCCCGCGGGTTCGCATCCAGGCGCACCAGGAAACCAATGCGCTGGTCGTGACCGCCTCGCCGTCGGCCTTCCGGGGCATCCAGTCGGTGGTCAGGCAACTCGATATCCGCCGTGCCCAGGTCCTGGTCGAAGCGATCATTGCCGAGGTGGCCGTGGACACCAGCCGCGAACTGGGCATCCAGTGGCAGGCCTTTTCATCCGGTGACAGCGGCCTGTTTGGCGGCACCAACTTCCAGACCGGCGGGCGCAACATTCTCAACCTGGGCGCGGCTGCCGGCCAGGCGGACAACGGCGGCCTGCTGCTGCCAGGGCGTGGACTGAACCTGGGTTACGTGCGCGGTCGCTCCAGCCTGCTGGGGGTGGAAATCCTCGAAATCGGCGCCCTGGCCCGGGCGCTGGCCATCGATGCCAACACCAATGTGCTCTCGACCCCGTCCATCGTCACCCTGGACAACCACGAGGCCAGCATCAACGTCGGCCAGGAAGTGCCTTTCCTGTCGGGCAGCTTCGCCACCCAGGGCATTGCCACCGGCGAGGGCCAGGTCAACCCGTTCCAGACCATCAATCGCCAGGATATCGGCATCAAGCTCAACGTCACCCCGCATATCAACGAAGGCGACACCATCATCCTCAATATCAGCCAGGAAGTGTCCTCGCTGGCGCCTTCGGCCGGGGCCGTCGACCTGATTACCAACAAGCGCACCATCACCACGCGGGTGATGGTGGCCGATGGCTCGGTGCTGGTACTGGGCGGGCTGATCAGCGACGACCTGCAGGAGCAGATCGAAAGCGTACCGGGCTTGAGCCGCATTCCGCTGTTTGGCGAGCTGTTCAAGTACCGCACGACGTCCAATGTGAAGCGTAACTTGATGGTCTTCATCCGGCCGCAAATCCTGCACGACGATGCCTTGATGGATGATGTCACCCGCGCCCGCTACAGCGGCATTCGCTCCCAGCAACTCCAGCAGCGCGAGCGTCCGGCCGGTCTGACCCGACCGGCC
>JBLRWT010000549.1:0-2130 GCA_047921095.1 Wenzhouxiangella sp.
GCGCAGGTTCGCCGTGCTTGTCTTTGCACTTCTCGCCACGGCTGCCGTGGAAGCCCAGGTCGGTGACGAACAAACGATCCTGTTCCGGGTCAACGCCGGCGGCGGGCTGGTTGCGGCCCTGGACGCAGGGCCCGACTGGACTGCCGATACTCTGAGCGCTCCATCGGTGTACCTGGCCGCCGGCGGAGACTTCACCAACACCTTCCCGGTACAGGACGTTGAAACAACCGTGCCAGCCTCGACGCCCACGCCCATTTTCGAGACCGAACGCTGGGACCCGGCCGGCGGTGCGGAAATGCTGTGGCAATTTCCGGTGGTGCAGGGGACTCCGGTGGAGGTGCGGCTTTATCTGATGAACGGGTTCGAGGGCACCTCCGAACCCGGTGAGCGCGTCTTCCACGTCAACATCGACGGCGCGCGGGCGTTCAGCGATATCGATCTGGCTGCCGAGGCCGGCCACCGGGTGGGAACCGTGCGAACGTACCAGATCACCGCCGACGGCATGATCGACATCGAGTTTCTGCATGTAGCAGACAACCCGCTGATCAATGGCATCGAGATTGTGCAGACCGGCGTGCAGCCGGACGTGCTTTCGGCACTGCCGACCAGCCTGGATTTCGGCAGGCTGCTGATCGGGTCTGAGAAAAACCTGACTCTCAAGCTGCGCAACGAAGGGGGGGCGGGTGATCCGGTCATCACCGTCGACAATGTCGCCGTTTCAGATGCGGCGTTCACTACCAGTCTGGACGCCGGAGTATCGCTTGCTCCCGGCGAAGACCTTGCAACCGAGGTTACTTTCAGTCCGGTCGGTCTGGGGCTGGTCAGCGCCAGTCTGGACATCGCGCACACGGGCAGTAACACTCCGCTCACCATCAATCTGACGGGCGAAGGAATCGATGAGACAACGCTGCCACCGGTAGCGTTTCTATCCCAAACCATCACCACGCGGCAACTGCCCACGCAGCTTGAATTCGGCCCCGATGGGCGCCTGTACGTAGCCGAACTTGACGGCCTGATCTACGCGTTCACGATTGAGCGCAATGATGAGACTGGCAGCTACTCGATTGTTGCGACCGAAGTCATCAACCTGATCCAGACCATCCCCAATCATGATGACGATGGCACGCCGTTTTCGTCTGAGCTGCGCAGTGTGACCGGCATGATTACAGCCGGCACGGCCGAGCACCCGGTTCTGTTCGTCACCAGCAGTGATCCCCGCATCGACGACCCGCAGGCCGACACCAATTCCGGAATATTGTCGCGCCTGACATGGACGGGTACGGAATGGTCCAAACTGGACCTGGTCCGCAGCCTGCCGCGCTCGGCGCACGATCATTTTTCCAACGGTATGGCCCTTGATGCAGAAACCGGCATCCTTTACCTGGCCCAGGGTGGCCACACGAACATGGGCGCGCCGTCTTCCGCTTTCGGCTTTCTCCCGGAATACGCATTGTCCGCGGCCATCCTTTCGATTGATCTCAATGCCATCGGCGAGCAGACCTACGACATACCGACCCTGAAGGGTGAGGTGTTCGGCGGTCAGTTCGGCAACAACCAGGCGATGATTGCCCCGGGCGGACCCGTCCAGGTCCATTCACCCGGTTACCGGAATCCGTACGATGTGCTGTTAACCGCCGCGGGCCGGCTTTATACCTTTGACAACGATTCCAATGTCGGCTGGGGCGGGCTGCCGATCGGTGAGGGCCCGGAGGGCACCTGCACCAATCAGACCAATGAGTCGGACAGTGCAACCCATAGCGATAACCTCCACCTTATTACCGGGCCGGGCTATTACGGCGGGCATCCCAACCCGACGCGGGCCAACCGAGCCAATACCTTCGACGGGCTCTCCCCGATTCCGGAAGGCCTCGAGAATCCGGTCGAATGTCAATTCCAGATTCCCGGGGTCGAGGACGGGGCCATCGCCCTGAATCCGGCCTCCACCAATGGACTGGCGGAGTACAGGGCCACGAACTTCAGCGGGCAAATGACCGGTAATATCATCGCCGCCGCGTGGGACGGCAAGGTGTTCAGGCTAAGCCTCAACAGCAGCGGTGACCAGGTTATCGGGCGGCACGACCTGTTTACCAGCCTGAACGGACCGCTGGGGGTCACCGCGCAGGGCAATAT
>JBLRWT010000550.1:0-2127 GCA_047921095.1 Wenzhouxiangella sp.
CGGCTGGCCCAACAGCGCGCGCTGCAACAGGGGCCGCTGAACGTGCTGATCCAGGTCAACCTCGATGACGAGAGCCAGAAGGCAGGGTGCCATCCAGATGAAATTGAGGGCCTGGCCAGCCTGATTGAGGCGCAACCGCAATTGACACTGCGCGGCCTGATGGCAATCCCCGCGCCGCGCGAGGACCCGAAGGAGCAGCGAGCTGTCTTCGGCCGATTGCGAAGGCTATTCGATCAATTGGCCGAGCGCTATCCGAGCATTGACACCCTGTCGGCCGGGATGTCGGACGATCTGGAAGCCGCCATCGCCGAAGGCAGCACCATGGTTCGCGTCGGAACTGCCTTGTTCGGACCGAGACCGAGACCGCGTCGATAACGGTCCGACTTTTCCATACAATAGGTGAATGAATAATATGAAAATCACCTTTATCGGCGGCGGCAACATGGCCCGTGCGCTGATCGGCGGATTGACCCGCACCGGCATCTCTGCCGAAAACATCACCGTCTCCGACCCGACGGCGGCACAGCGTAACGCCGCCAAGTCCGATTTCGGCGTTCATGTCAGTGCCGATAATGCCGTGGCCGCAGCGGACAGCCGAGTGGTTGTGCTGGCGGTCAAGCCCCAGATCATGGACGAAGTACTGGCTTCCATTCGCCCCGCGGTGCCTGCGGACTGCCTGATCATCAGCGTTGCAGCCGGCGTCACGCTGGGCGCGCTGGCTCGCGGCCTGGGTGAAGGTCGTCCACTGGTTCGCGCCATGCCCAACACGCCCGCCCTCTATGGTGCCGGAATCTCGGGCCTGGCCGCGTCCCCGTCGGTCAGCGAGCCCGATCGCGCCCTGGCCGAGTCCCTGCTCGGCGCTGCGGGGCAAACCGTGTGGGTGGATGATGAAGCACTGATGGATGCCGTCACCGCGGTTTCCGGCTCTGGCCCGGCGTATTTCTTTGCCTTGACCGAGCACCTGGCCGCCGCTGGCGAGAAAGCCGGGCTGCCAGCAGTCACCGCAGCCAGGCTGGCACGGGCGACCGCGATCGGTGCCGGTGTCATGCTGGACAGGTCCGAGCTGGATGCCGGCGAGCTCAGAGACCGTGTCACCTCCCCCGGCGGCACCACCGAAGCCGCGCTGCAAAGTCTCTCAGCCGATGATTTCGACAAGATACTCGAACGCGCCGTCGATGCGGCAGTCGAGCGCGGCCGCAGATTGGGAGCGAAATGATGGGGTCACCGACAGCCGCTTTCGCGTTTCTGATCGAAACGCTGATTCATCTTTACCTTGTCGTTCTGATGCTGCGCTTGTTGCTCGAAGCCATCCGGGCAGATTTCTACAACCCGATCTGCCAGGTCCTGATCAAGGCCACAGATCCGGTCGTGCGTCCGCTGGGAAAACTCCTGCCGCAGGTCGGGCGCATCAACACCGCGGGGCTGCTGGCTCTTTATCTCATCCAGTTGGCCAGCCTGTTCATCCTGGCCCTGCTGGGCGGCCTGCCGTTCGACCCGATCCTGCTGGCGGTCCTGGCAGTGCTGCGTCTCGTGCGCCTGCTGCTGGTCCTCTACCTGGTGTTGATACTGGCCGGCGTCATCCTGTCCTGGGTCGGTCAGAATTTCCGCCACCCGATTGTGCCACTGATCTTCCAGTTGACCGACCCGGTGCTGGCCCCCATCCGGCGCATCCTGCCACCGCTGGGCGGATTCGATCTGTCACCCCTGGTTGCGATCATCGGCATCCAGTTTCTGATCATACTGCTTGGGGTGTAAAGTATGTTTTCGTTGTCCAGTTGCAAAAGGAGTTCACCATGAGCCTGAACCGTACCGTCAGATTCCCGACCGTCACAACCCTGGCGATGATCGCGCTTTGCCTGTCCGTCAGTAGTGCCAGCGCCCAGGTTGAACAGATCAATGATCATGTCATCCATTACAACACGCTCAGCACCAGCCTGATCGCCCCTGATGTCGCTCGATCCTACGGTATTCAGCGTTCAGCCAACCGTGCCCTGCTCAATATTGCCGTCCTGAGAGAAGACGACCAGGGACTCAACACGCCGGTTACGGCCAGCGTCAGTGCGACTGCGGTCAACCTGGCCGGCCAACGCCGGATTATCGACATGCAGGAAATTCGCGACCAGGACG
>JBLRWT010000551.1:0-2120 GCA_047921095.1 Wenzhouxiangella sp.
GATCAAACAGAAAATTCAGCAGGTTGTTCTGGAAGAATAGATTATTGGTCAGGCGTCCATGCTCTTCACAGAAAAACAGCGGATAGTGCAGTGGGAAGAAGCTCCATTTATGTCGCGGCACGAATGGATCCAGTGACTCCCTGGCCAGCAATGATGCCTTGGTCACCACGCCGTCGCCGGGTTCCAGCATGAGCCTCGCATAGTCTACGCCCGTACGGGGCTGCCTGATGTCTTGCGGTTCCAGGTGGAGTTGATAGGCTGAGCCGGTATCTTCAACCACCATGCGGGCGGGGGTCAGGATGCAGTCGCCGCCATAGACCACAAGCTGCCAGGGTGTGCGTTCCATCGACACGGTAAGCGACCACATGAACCGGCGACCACGCTCCAGATTCTTGTGGAAATAGCGTTCCAGCAAGTCAAGGTAGGCTTCTCCTTCCGCGGCGGAGTCGTGACTGGCGATGACTCGCTGACGCAGCGCCGGGTCGAAGACCGACCACCCAAAGCGTTGCCAGGTCTCGATATCGAACGGATCGGCCTCAACCGGGCGGCCATCCATGTCGAGCAACCAGTCATTGAGCGGATGGGGCAGAAGCTGGTAGAAACTGGGAAAGGTGATCAGCGTTTCAGGTTGAATCCGGCGCAAGCCGATCCGGCGGCCGATCATCATCGCCTTCAACGCTTCAACCGAGCCCAGGTTGGGGGTGCCCAGCAGGATCAGGCGACGAACGCGATGCTCGCCATGATAATTGATCGGAAATCGGTTGTCGTTCGTTACATCGATGGGTCCGTAACGCATGTAATACCGGGCGATCATGCCACCCATCGAATGACCGATGATATCGACTTTCAAGTCAGGGTCGTCATGGTCGGCACGGATCTGATCGATCAACTGATCAAGCTTGACGACGGTTTGCACGTTATCCAGGCGCCAGTCATAAGTGAAAATGTAGTAGTGGCGCTGGCCCGCAAGCAGAGGCTGGCCGGGCCAGGCGCGGCTGAAGCCGCCGGCAGATTCCAGGGTCTCGATGATGGCGCTGTAAAAGGCCCTGCCGGCGAACTTCCCGGTAATTCCGGCGGGTTCCATGTCGCCAGTCATTGGCAGCAGCGCTTCGGGGTCGATCGCCAACGCAGAGCTTTCAAATCGCGAGAAGAGGACATTGAAAAAGGAACCCGGCCAGATTTCGCCCTCGGATTCGGAGGTCAGGCGTGACCCCATCAGGCCAGGAATCAGGATGATCGGTGGCTGACTGATTTCAGTGCGTGCAGTTTCATACAACCGGACCAGATCAGGCTGGCGTGGGACAGTAGTGGCACAGCCGGCGAGCGAGGACGCGCTTAACAGGCAGATCAGAAAGGTCTTGTCGACGGCAATCCGACCGAATGCCCGAAGAAAACCGCGTGTGCCGGCAACGATGTTTCTGCGCGGCTCCATGGTAGTGGTCTCAGAACCGGAAAAGGGTGTACATTCCCCGGGCGCGCTCCAGCAACTCGGACTCGTTCTCATGCTTTTCCCACTGCTCGCGAGCATCCATTTCCTCGCTGTGGTGAAAGAGCAGCAGATGGCCGTCGGCTATCTTGAAGTTCTCGGGGTCGATCGCAGCCGCCCTGCCCAATGCGAGGTTGTAAGGACAATGGTCGGGAAACAGGGGTTCGAATCGCTCCGGGTCAGCCTCAAAGCTGGCCAACTGTTGCGCACTGGTAAAGTGATATTCACGATTGTTATGGACGGCACTGAATTCCGCTGAACCCTTCTCTGGCATGCCTGGATCAAAATAGGACACCGGACTGTAACCTTCCAGCGCCAACGGTGGTTCAGTGCCCTCGGCCCATGCCAGCGTCAGCATGCTGCTGGTTAAAAACATGGCCACTGCAAAAAGGCCAATCCTGGTTGAATCCTGTTTCATATATCCTCCTGGCGAGGCATTGTGCGAATGATCCATACTCACGCAATCAGACCGGCCGGACACACAGATGCTTTCAGGAAGCCTCATCCTGACCGACCCACGCACGGTCAAGTGCCGCACTCGCGAATGATGATTTCGGCACCATTGTCCAGACTATTCGCGGGCAATGACATCAATCAATTCTCAACCACTTCGAAGGTCAATCCGGCGTGTTCG
>JBLRWT010000552.1:0-2115 GCA_047921095.1 Wenzhouxiangella sp.
GTTTTCATTGCTGACCGTCATTGTCTGGAGAAACCGCCCAACTGGGGTGCCTACGGGGTGGCCCAGGCGGGGCGAGCGTGGATGGCTCAGGCCCTGGCTGGAGAAATTGGCCCGCGGGGTCCGCGAGTTCTGGAAATCGATCCCGGACCGTTTTACAGCCCCCTGCGGGCCGCAGCCTGGCCCATCGTCACACCGGCCGAGTTGCCAGACCCTGCGACCGCGGCTTATAAAGTCATGGAGCGTATCGAGCAAGGAGTGCAGTAATGTCCGACGATCTGTTTCTGAAAATCATCCGGCGCGAGATTCCCGCCGACATCGTTTTCGAAAATGAAGACCTGCTGGCTTTCCGGGATATCGATCCCCAGGCGCCGGTTCATATCCTGATCATCCCCAAGCGCCGCATTCGAACCATCAATGACCTGGAGCCGGGCGATGCCGAACTGGTTGGCCGGCTGGTTCTCGCCGCGCGTGAAATCGCCGCCGCAGAAGGCTTGAGCGACGATGGCTACCGACTGGTCTTCAATTGCAACCAGAATGGTGGCCAGTCCGTTTACCACATCCACCTTCATCTGCTGGGTGGGCGTCGAATGACCTGGCCACCAGGATAACGCTTCTGGTTGCTCAGGCGCTCAGTTGTCTGCCTTGATCACGCCGCAGGCGATTCGAGCGCCCGCCCCGCCGATGGGCTGACTGACATGGTCATCCGGGTTTTCGTGAATGACCAGGGCGGCGCCGTCTTCACCTAGTATGTGCGCGCCGAAGCTGCCGTCCAGGCTGGCAGCAGTGGTATGGAATTCCACCCACGCAAAGCCGTCGGCGTGGACATGGAAATTGGGCAGATCCCCCGCGTCCGGCCCTTCGGCATTGAGCAGGCCATGTTTCCGTCCGTCGGGGTTCAGGTGACCGCCCGAGTCCTGAAACCCGTGGTCGTGGTCCTCACAGGTACCCGTGCCATGGATGTGCACAGCCTTCCATCCGGGCGCCAACCCCCGCAGTTTCAATCGAATCAACGTGCCGGTCGAGCCCTGGACAAAGTCGGCCTGACCAATCTTTTGTGCATCAGCGTCGATGATTTCGGCTGTTGCGCCTGGCCCATGGTTGTCTGCGCCCGCGGTGGCAGCAAACAGGAGCAGGGCGACAGGCAGGCTGAATCGAATCGTGGTGTTCATGATCATCGGGGTCACCGAAGGGTGCGAGTGTTCTGCTATTGTATCGGCTGCCTGTCAATCAGGAACGGTCAAGCGCACGAAACGGGCCATTGTTCATTCTGCACGCATCGGAGCCACTTCAAACTTGAAACCATCGCTGAGTCAGCTCGATCTCGATCATCTCTTCCATCCCGCCACGGATCTGCAGGGTCACCGCACCAGCGGACCGCAGATATGGGAGCGGGGCGAGGGCGTCTATATCTATGACACGGATGGACGCCAGTACCTGGAGGGAATGGCCGGACTGTGGTGCACGGCTCTGGGCTATGGCGAGAAGGCGTTGGTCAGGGCCGCAACGGCGCAGATGGAAAAGCTCTGTTATGGACCGTTGTTCGCCGGCAAAAGCAATGAGCCCAGCATCCGGCTGGCAGAGAAGCTGGCACAGTGGGTCCCGATCCCCGGTGCGCGGTTCCTGTTCGGGTGTTCCGGCTCGGACGCCAATGACGCCCAGGTCAAGCTGCTGCGCTACTACTTCAGTGCCATCGGCAAGCCGCAAAAGAAGAAGATCATCTCGCGCGGTAACGCCTATCACGGCGTGACCATGGCCACGGCGGCGCTGACCGGCCTGCCGGCCTTTCACAAGCATTTCAGCCTGCCGATGGATGACGTGATCCATCTGACCTCTCCGCACTTCTATCGGCAGGGCGCCGAGGACGAGAGTGAGGCCGCATTCGCTGATCGCCTGGCCGACGAGTTGCATGAGGTGATCAGACAACAGGGCGCGGAAAATATCGCTGCCATGATCGCCGAGCCCATGATGGGCGCTGGTGGCGTCATCGTACCGCCTGCAGGCTACTTCGAGCGCATCCAGCCCATTCTGCGCGACAACGATATCCTGCTGATTGACGATGAGGTTGTCTGTGGCTTCGGTCGGACCGGCAATCCATTCGGCTGTCAGACCTTTGGC
>JBLRWT010000553.1:0-2114 GCA_047921095.1 Wenzhouxiangella sp.
GAGCTCGGCGCAGCAGGCAGCAAATTGCTGTGCATCATCGGCGACCAGCAATTCGTCGCGATGGTGCCACCCCAGTTGACCGGCAAGGATGGAAGTGGCCACGACCGGGATACCGTGGGCTGCGGCCTCGTGGACCTTGTGTGGAATCCCTGCAGCAAAGCGCGTCGGGGCGATAAAGACCCGGCAGGTGCTGTACAGGGGGCCGAGATCGTCGGTGCGCCCGACAAAACGGACCCGACCGCCGGCATGGCGGCCAATCAGATCCGGGCTGGCGTCACCGGCCACCCATAGCAGCGCCTGGTCGGGCAACTGCGGCTCCAGCAGCGGCAGCACCTTGTCACAGAACCAGTTCAGGGAATCCACGTTTGGCGACTCGGCGTGGCGCAACGCGCCCACGAACAGCAACCCCGCCCGGTGAACCAGGCGCGCTTCAGTCAGGCTCATTGGCACGCTGTGCCCAAGCACCGAGACGTCCTTGTGTCCGGCCTGGCGATATTGATCCGCTTCGGACTCGGAAACCGCGATCACGCTTTTTGCTGGCGCGGCCAGGGCAATTTCATCGGCCACCATTGTTGTAGCTGTCGCCTCGCTGACCGGGTGGCCGATCAGGCGCAGTCGCTGCGCTTCACGCGGCGCCATCAGCGCTTCGGCGTCGTAGATCAGCTCGGCACCTTCGCATAGCGATGGATCACGCTTGAGCAGGGGAGCAACAATTTCCATGTTGAAGGCCCGACTGACGATAACCTTTTCGTACAAACCCTTGCGCCGGGCAAGAAACTCGGCCAGCTTTTCCGGCCCCAGGCCAAGCATCACTTCAATTTCGGCCGGCAGGGTTTTGTAAACCGCATCCCAGTTATCGCGAGGTTCCTGCAATGGAAACAGCGTGACCTGAAAGCCCATGTCGACCAGGGCGCGGAGGATTTCACGGCAGCGCGGGTAGCCAGCACCCAGGCTGGAATGAGGCACGCGATCATCGATATACAGGAGATGGCGGCGACGGCCGGCGGTTCGCGCCAGCATCATCCGGTCATCCGAGAAAGGATGCTGCTGGCGCAGAAAATCCTGATGGCGGCCCCGGAATATTTCGCGGTGACGGTGCTGGAGCTCACCGGCCATGGCGAAACCGCCGCTGCTGGCGAACTCGAAGTGCCGGATCAGTGCCTGCGGTTCATAGACAGTCCGGTAACCTCGTTTGCGCAAGCGAACGCAATAGTCCGTTTCTTCATAATAGGCCGGCGAGTAGACTGCATCCAGTCCTCCCAGTTCTTCGAACAGTGGTCGCGGCGTCAGCAAGAACGCGCCCGAGCAATAATCCACATCACGTCGAAACATGAACTCGGGCTTCTCCGGTTGCTGGCCGCGCCCATAACCGCTGCAACTGCCATCAGTCCAGATGATGCTGCCAGCTTCCTGCAGGCGGCCATCCAGCAGCACGATCCGGGCGCCGACGGCGCCGATGTCATCGGCAGACTCCAGGGTACGAACGGCAGCGGTCAGCGCGCCGGGCGTCAGCTCCGCATCGTTGTTGAGCAACAAAAGATGATCACCATTGGCTACTTTTGCCGCCTGGTTGACGGCCTCGACGAATCCCAGATTGTCCGGGTTGCGAATCAGCCGGACATTGTCAAGTCGTTCAAGAAGTGCCGCAGTCTGGTCCGAAGAAGCGTTGTCGACAATGATGATTTCGGCGGCCAGGTCAACATGAGCGAGCAGTGATCGAAGGCACTTGAGGCTCAGCGCGGCCTGATTGTAGAACACGAGGATAATGGAGACCCGGGGGCTGGCCACATTGGTGAAAGCCAGCCGCGCATCACCGGCAAGAAAGCGATCCAGAAGCTGTTCGGCTTCTTGCCGCTGCAGCTCGCGATCAACCTCGATCTGTTCGGCCTCCTCCAACCGCAGTGCATCAGCACTTCGCCGCAACCGCGCAAGCACTGCGCGACCACTTGCTGTGCGTAGCAGAATCCGACCAATCGCCTGTCGCCACGCAATCAATCTCCAGCGCCAGGTGCGGCTCGCCTCGATCCGTGCCGCACTGTCGTGCAGGGCCTGGGCGCGCGCCTCCAAAGCCTGGCGTTCGACTTCGTATCGCTCTCTGGAAGGATTATTCACAG
>JBLRWT010000554.1:0-2109 GCA_047921095.1 Wenzhouxiangella sp.
GGGCGTCACACGGTAGTGACGACAACACCGAGCGCAAGCGGGTTTACGGCGAGCAAAAGGAGCTGGATTATCTGGATATTCCCGCTTTTCTGCGCAACCAGGCGGACTGAAGATTCATTCAGTTCCGCGGGAACATCAAGTCCCAGGGGTGGTCGCAGACAGACACCCGCCGGGCAGGTTTTCATGATGGAGCCTGACCGGTTTCGGGGCAGGGTACGCCGCTTCGCCTCGGTGTACCTTGTCCGCATTGGGCTAAATGTGGCGATCCATGGCTGTTGCGTTTTCGCCACAGCTGTTGTCAAAACCACGAAATTTGGTTTAATCGCGACGAAACTGTGCTAACATGCCGCCGCGCCGCTACTAGCAAAGGGACAGTTCATTGATCAGACAAAGAACATTAAAAAATGTCATCCGTGCCACCGGCGTTGGCATGCACACAGGGGAAAAGGTACTGATGACGCTTCGCCCGGCACCGGTCAATACCGGTATCGTCTTTCGTCGCGTCGATCTGAATCCGACCATGGAGATTCAGGCAACACCACATAACGTGGGCGATACAGCCTTGTCGACCACTTTGGTCAGAGATGGTGTCCGAATCGCTACCATCGAGCACTTGATGTCTGCCCTGGCCGGCCTGGGCATCGACAACCTTTGTGTCGATCTGAGTGCGGCTGAAGTGCCGATCATGGATGGCAGTTCCGGTCCGTTTGCGTTTCTGATCCAGTCGGCCGGCATTGCCGAGCAAGCGGCGCCGAAGCGTTTCCTGCGGGTCTTGAAGCCGATCGAGATCCATGACGACGACAAATGGGTGCGATTCGAGCCGTTCGAAGGTTTCCGGGTCGGTTTTACCATCGACTTCGATCACCCGGTCATTCGCAGCCACGCCTGTACCGCGGACCTCGATTTCTCCACGACCTCCTATCTCAAGGAAGTCGCGCGCGCCCGGACATTCGGTTTCATGCGCGACATCGAGTATCTGCGTCAGCGCAACCTGGTCCTTGGCGGCAGCCTGGACAATGCGGTTGTGCTGGATGATTACCGTGTCCTCAACGAAAACGGCCTTCGCTACGACGATGAGTTCGTCAAGCACAAGGTGCTCGATGCCATTGGCGACTTGTACCTGCTGGGCCGCAGTCCGATTGGCGCCTTTGTCGGGCACAAGTCGGGCCATGAACTCAATAACCAGCTTTTGCGCACGCTCCTGGCCGATCAAACCGCCTGGGAAGAAGTGACCTTCGAGGACGAGTCTACCGCGCCGATTTCCTACGTTCAGCCAGCCCAGGCCGTCTGAGCTGGTTCCCGGGGCAGTTCATGCCTCGGGTCAAGGCCGCTGGTCCACTGCGCCCGTTCACTGGGTTGGGGTGTGGACGATAATCCTGGTATGCCTGAGGTTTTCCGGCCAGATCTGGCGGGCGGCCTGAAGCAGCGTTTCTGCTTCAAGGCGGGCACGACTCGCCCAGGCCGACGATTCGGCGGCCAGCACGAGGCAGTCGCCATCGACACAGGCGACGCGGATATGGCCCCGCGAACTTTCCGGCAATGAAGACTGCAGCCGACGGTCGAGTTCATCGAATACCCGGCCTACGCGCAACAAGGTCGCAAGGCCGCGGTCGCCGCCGGCAATCTGGGTCGGTTTCTTTTCCGCCGGTTTTTCCATCCAGGCATGATAGCGGCTTCGGGAGGCGTGAGGCGACCAGTCGCGTTACAATGCCAGGCTGACTGCTTGCGCCCACCGCCGGTCGCCCCCATCTGATTTTTCTTGGTAACTTTCAATCTGGCAATGGAATTTTCATGCTCAAAGCCCTGATCACCAAATTCGTGGGCAGCCGAAATGAACGGCTGATCAAGCGTCTGGAACAAGACGTCGCAGCGATTAACGAACTCGAAAACTCGTTCAAGGAACTCTCTGACGAAGCCCTGAAGAACAAGACCGAGGAACTGCGCAAGCGTCATGCCGAGGGCGCCAGCCTGGACGAACTGTTGCCGGAAGCTTTTGCCGCCGCCCGCGAGGCCGCTGTCCGGACCCTGGGCTTGCGTCATTATGACGTCCAGCTCATCGGCGGCATGGTGCTTCACCAAGGCAAGATCGCTGAAATGAAGACCGGTGAG
>JBLRWT010000555.1:0-2090 GCA_047921095.1 Wenzhouxiangella sp.
TGCTGGTTGGCTGGTGCGTCGGAAGACGGAAGACGGAAGACGGAAGACGGGCCGTCGGTGTCTGTCATCCCGGACTTGATCCGGGATCTGGTTCCTTGAGCCTTGAGCCTTGAGCCTTGAGCCTTAAACCGTAAAACCGTCACCCTATTGACGGCGAAGTCGGCGAGTTCGTCACAGGGTTGAAAAAAAGGCCTTGACGACCTGTGTGAGGGTCTTGTTGAATACGGCCAGGCGCGGGTGGGTGGATCGGGGTCAAGGTACTTCTCGTCACTGGGAGAAAAGAAAATCAAGAACAGGAAAACGGCCGCAAGAGCCGTGCTTGTCCTGCTGGTCGTCTGGGTGTTGCCGGTCATGGCGGGGGATGATTTCCCGGCCAGCGCGCATCTGCAGGCGCAACTGGTTCTGGCAGAAAAACAGTTCCCGGGCGATCTTCGTCAGCAGCGCTGCTGGGCGGCGAGTCAGGCGATCTGGCATTACACGAAGGACACGTTTGGTCCCGAGTTGGCCGAGTCATGGCTGGCGCCCTGGGGGGCGGACGGCCAATGGCGCAAGCTCTGTGACGGTCAGGGCCTGCGTGCGGTCGGATCCCGGCATTGGGGCATTACCTGCCCTTACGCGTCCTGTCCTGAAGGCGAGGGTCCGTACATCAGCCTGAATCATGACCAGGTCTATTCCGGGTCCGGTTCCCTGGCCCGACTGCATGCGCGCTATTACTACGTGATGGCCCACGAAATGGCCCATGCGATCGGCCATTTCTACCGCGACCCGGCGTGGGCCGACGATCACTGGGCCGATGCGGTTGCGCGCGCCTTTGGCGCCTCGGTTTGTCCACATTCGCCGTATTGCGGTAGAAGGCCGGCATACCCGAAGTTTGAAGCCCGGACGCCCGCCAATGCCATGATCGTCCCGCCGGGACGGCACAGCCGGGCGACTGCCGAGCTTGGTCTGACGGATAATGTGTCTGCAGAGAGTCTTGATTCGGCCAGTCGGTGACCCAATTTTCCGAAGACCCTCCGCACTTTAATCTGGAATTGCCATGACCCTTGACAGCGCCGTTCGCGACCGAATCGAACAGCAGATTGCCGCCCACGATGTCGTGCTCTACATGAAGGGCACGCCTAAAATGCCGCAGTGCGGCTTTTCAGCCAAGACTGCGGGGATGCTTGATAACCTGCTGTCTGGCGACTACGTCTCCTACAACGTGCTCGAGGACGAATCGATTCGCGAAGGCATCAAGGTTTTCGGCAACTGGCCCACCATTCCGCAGCTTTATATCAAGGGTGAACTGGTCGGCGGCTGCGACATCATCACCGAGATGTACAACGCCGGCGAATTGCACGACATGCTGGGCATGGACAAGCCTGACCGCACACCGCCTGAAATCGAGATCACCGACAAGGCAGCCGGCAAGATCCGGGAATTTCTCGATGCCTACCCGGACCAGCATCTGCATTTCGCCATTGGCTCGGACTGGGATGCCCAATTTCACGTTGGTCCGAAGCAGGGTCAGGAAATCGAAGCGACCAGCGCTGGAATCACCGTTTTGATGGACCTGGCCTCGGCAAGCCGCGCCAAGGGCGCGCGCATCGACTGGGTGGAGTCCGTCCAGGGCGAAGGCCTGGCCCTGGAACTGCCCGGCGCCCCGGCACCGGTCAAGACCATGACCCCGACCGAATTGCAAAACCGCATGAACGATGGTGAGCGTATCCTGGTTGTCGATACCCGCGCTGAAGCTGATCGCCAGGCTGCACCGCTGGAGTTCGCGCGGGCTCTGGATGCCGAGCTGATGGCCGAGCTGAAAGACGCCGACCAGCAGATGCCGCTGGTGTTCGTCTGCAATTCGGGCGTATCAAGCCAGGCCGTCGCCGAACACTATCGCAAGCAGGGCTTTACCCAGGTCTACAACCTCGAAGGCGGCGTCCAGGCGCTGGTGGGCTAAAAGGCACTGGAGATCAAAGGCCTAAAGCATTCTCGCGCAAAGTCTCCGAGTCCGTCCCCGAACCCGCTGTCGCGGAGCAAACACAAAAAACCTTTAAACGCGAAGACGCAAAGACGCGAAGTTAAAAGATTCAAACCCTTTGCGTCTTAGC
>JBLRWT010000556.1:0-2087 GCA_047921095.1 Wenzhouxiangella sp.
GTCTTCGGCACCCTTCAGGTGCGCCATGGCATCAGTCAGCTTGAAATCCAGAACCAGCCTGCCGCCCAGGTCGGAGGCCGACTTCAGTTGCCGAACGAGCTTCTGTCGTGCTTCCCTGCTGGCTAGCCGTTCCCCGGACTGGCTGATGAAAAGACGCAGTTGCTGGTTGCGGAAGCGCTTGTCAACCAGCTGAATGGCATGAGCGAGCATCCACCTGTCGAGTGTTCCGACCAGGTTGGCCGCCTGCGCCACAGGAAGCCAGGTCGCGGCTGCGAGGAGTTCGCCGTCGTGAGTCTGGAGCCGGGGCAGCATCTGGAAGCTGCGCATGGAGTCGGTCCGAGTCGGCAGCAAGGGCTGAAACACGGGGCGGACAGAGCCGCTGCGCAACGCCTGCATCAGCAGTCGCAGCATCTGCCGGTCATCACTCGATGCCTGAGAGGCGTTGATTCTGGCCCAGACCTCCACCGTTCCATTGCCGCCTTTTTCGCGCAGGATTTCAGCCTGTCTGACCGCCTCGACCAGCATCTGGGCGGCATCGGCAAATCGAAAATCGAAAGGGCAGAAAGACAAGCTGACGGTCAGCGCAACCGAGTCCTCCTTCAGTGAAAACTCATGACTGGCCAGACGCCGGAAAAAAGCGTCACTGATCTCCTTCAGGCTCTGCTTCTTGTTTCGCGGCACCAGCGCGACCAGGCCGGATTCGCTGAGCACCATCAGCGATGGATCATCGTCAAGCACCGGCTTGAGCAAACTCATGACTTGTGCTCGAAGAGTGAACAAGCCACCGTAGCCGAATTGTTCGCGCAATTCGCGCCAATGATCTATCAGCACACAGATCAGCCCACCGGCCGTGCTGGCAGGCTGTTTAGTAGATACGGCATTCATCGAGCTGAACGCCAGGTCCAGCGACTTGAGAAACTTCTTTTCGGACATACTGCCAATTCCCGGTCACGCCATGCAACGCGACCTAAGCCGTCCCCCTGTTGCCGACAGGTTGAAAGTGCCTCGCGAGCGCCAACTCAAGACGAGACTTCGTGATCAGACTGGTGCGACCGAACAAACTTCGATCCATGCAGACTATATCAAACTAGCTTATACAGCCCTAAGCAGAATTACCACCCAAGAACCGACATTGGAGCATTATTTTGGCAGCCTGAAACCCCGGCCTCGAGCGACGCCACGCGTGCTGGCAAGCTCTACCTCCTCGGACCGCAAGCGGTAATTGACACGATTGCTCGCCTCCCGGAGGTCGCGAATCGCTTCGCGGTCTGGATACTCCTCGCGTTGCAACTTGCCGAGTTCCTGGTTGAGCCGATCAAGTTCCTGGCGCGAGCTCGCGACCCGGGCAGTCAGGGCATGGATTGACTGACCCAGTTCGTAGCCATCGAGAAAGTCGTCTTCGAACTGGCCAGGACAGGTTCGCTGATAGCTGTTGCCGTCGAGTCCATGGCGGAAGCCGTTGTCAATGGTGCAAAAGTAGCTCAAGCCCTGCTTGTAACCCCGGTACCAGGCATCGGTATCCGCCGGGTACCCGGCCTCGGCACAGTCGCCTGCCCGTTGGGCCAGGTAGTCATTGTCTCTACCCGACCGGGCATCAAGATCACCCAGGCGATACCAATCGGCAACCATGCACTCTTCTGGGCTCATCGTGGCGCAACCGTTCATCAGGCTTGCCGCGGCCAGCATGATCAAGCCGACCGCTATCGGACGGCATTTTCCAATCAGCATTCCATTCCCCTTTGATCCATCGGCATTCCTGACGCTGCTTCAGTCGTCCGCTCCCGCAAGGCCGGCCAGGTCAAGCACGAAGGCGTATTCCATGGCGGTCTGGTCCAGGCGCTGGAAGCGACCGGAAGCACCACCATGCCCGGCCGCCATGTTGGTGTGCATCAGCAACGGGTTGTTGTCGGTCTTGATCGTCCTGAGCCGAGCCACCCACTTGGCGGGCTCCCAGTACTGAACCTGCGAGTCCCACAGCCCGGTGGTTACCAGCATGGCGGGGTAGTCCTGCGCCTTGAGGTTATCGTAGGGTGAATACGACAACATGTAATCGTAGTATTCGGGGTCCATGGGGTTGCCCCACACGT
>JBLRWT010000557.1:0-2086 GCA_047921095.1 Wenzhouxiangella sp.
CGTCGATCTCCGTGCAATCGCTTGCTGCATCGACGGCAACACTGTCGGCGGCCAGTGCATGAGTCTGGGTCGGGCCGCCATTGTCGGCCAGCGGGCCGAGGGCCAGCGCCGTCGGTGTGGTCTCTGTAAAGTCTGGACAGGTGCCGTCCGTGGCCAGATTGTTGCCGGTGGCCTGGAAGGAGAAGCCAAAATCATCGCAATCGCCGCCGGTCGGATTGTTGGCCACCAGGCTGTTCCTGGCCAGGAAATCGCCCAGGTTCGCGATTCCGCCGCCGCCGAAGTCAGCCGAGTTGTTCGCCACGGTGGAAAACACCAGCTCCACTTCCCCTCCAAAATTGTCGATGCCTCCGCCCTCGAAGTCGGCAGTGTTGCCGGAGATCGTGCTGTTGCGCACACTTAATTGAGAAACGCCACCATCACTGTTATTCGAGATGCCTCCGCCGATATCCGCGGCATTGCCGGAAATCGTGCTGTCAACAATGGTCAGCTCGGCCTCGAAATTTTCGATTCCACCACCCGAGCCAAATAAAGCGACCGAATTGCCCGAAATGGTGCTCCGAGTGATGTGAAGGATTCCGTCATTGGCGATCCCCCCACCACTGACCTCCGCGAAGTTTCCGGATACAACGCTGTCGGTGAGGGCCAGTGTGCCCAGGTTCCAGATGCCGCCACCAATGCCGAAGGTTCTGCTGTCCGCATCGGTGAATCCACCCATAATGGTCAGCCCGGAAATCGTTATCGTAGTGTCGGCTTCGACAAGGAAAACCTGGTGCTGGCCATCACCGTCAATCGTGATTACGTGGGCCCCCGGGCCCAGGATCTCGAGGTTCACTACGAGGGGCGGCAATGGGGACTCCAGCATGATCGGGCCGTTGACTCCGGCCTCGAACTCGATGGTGTCACCTGCACTTGCGAGGGTGATGGCCTCGCGGAGCGAGCCCGAACCCGAGTCATTGGTATTGGTGACCATCAGCGTGGCGGCCTCGCCATCGATGGCGCTGCAAACGATCCAGAGCGGGATCAGTAGGAAAATCAGCTTTCTTGACATGATCTGTTGGCCTCACCTGCCTTGAGCAATCTCCTGAACCAATGCCGGGGCGCCCTCTGGACGCCCCGGCTTCTCCTTGATTTCTGGGTAAGAAATGGCGGGGTGCCGAGGCACCCCGCCGCTCTTTCCTGGTTACGAAGTCGGAACGACCTTGGTGCCGTTTCCGTTCGCGGAACTGCAGGCCCGCGGACTTCCGGCCGGACCTGGGAACGGGCTCACGCCATCAAAGATGTCGGTGAACTCGTCCAGCTCGCGTTCATTGCAGTCGCTGTCGACGCCGTTGTTGAAGTCATCGACTCGGTCGATGCAGCTGCCCAGTGTCGAGCCACTGCCCTTGCCACCGGCATCGGCGGCGCACAGGTCGTTGCACTCGGCGAACAGGGCTTCGACGCTGGTGCCGGAGCAATCAGCCCCACCACCGCTGGCGATGCAGTTCAGCGACATCGCGGTCAGTTGCCGCGCGAGCTGCCGGTTAAGGTGGCCCTCGATGCGAACACACATGGCCTCGACTGCGGAGTGGACATTGCCCTCGTCGGTGTTGTCGATAGTGGCGCCGCAGACTTCCAGCGGACCACCGTCGTCGATCACCAGCTGCGTCAGGTTGGTCGCACGGCGATGCCCGGTGCCTGCATGCGTGCCCCAGAAGCCTGGGGTGCGGCAGACCAGCTCTTGTGGAACTTCGACTTCGCAGTCGGCCGTCGCTTCGTCTTCGATTCCGTTCTCGAAATCTTCGACGTCGCAAGAGACCGTGGCGGTGTTGGAGAGGACCGGGAAGTCGTCTTCCGTCACCAGCCGGCTGGCGTCCAGCGACTCGCTTCCGCCCGCGGCCACGGTAACCAGTTCGTTCTCGATTCCGGCCGCCTCGTCATTGACTGTGCAATTCAGATCGGCATTGCCGGTGTTGCTCACCGTGATGATCCACTCGATCTCGTCCCCGGCCAGGACCGGGTCGGGCTGGCAGACCTTGGACAGTTCGATGGCCGGGTCGATCAGCTCGGCCGAATGGCTGTCGCTGTCACCCACGGTGTTATCGAAGCC